>CBIHQL010000410.1:0-4512 GCA_966211855.1 uncultured bacterium | reverse complement strand
CTGCCTGCAACCGTCGCGCCTTCGATCGCATTTCGGTCACCCCAATATCAGGGGTATCGTCAATATAGATATTGAGTTGTGACAAGCTACTGATGGCGTGGCCTAACGGTTCCCACTCATTTTGGCTAATCCGCCCCGATCGCAAGCGTCCACTCTCGATCTGCGCTTCGCTAGACAGCATCCGGTAAACCAGTTGCTCTTTCGACATCTCTAGGCTAAACACTGCTACGGGCAGCTTGTGAAATGCACAAATATTTCGCGCGATGTTAAGCACGAAGCTGGTGTTATGGACACAAATATCGTTAGCGACGAAGTTATGTGTTTCAGGGATGGTTAAGTCATAAACCTGTTTGTAGCCCACAGGCTCAATCGAGACAATTTCGTCCCAATAAACTTCACTAGTTGCTAAGTTCTGTAGTTCTGCATCTTCTAAAGCAGTAGCCAGCGCTAGCAGCCGTTGCCGACTTGGGGCACGTTTCCCGACATGAATATTGCTATGCCGAGCAATACCAGCTCTCATCGCTAGTGATTTCCAACTTTCGGTGCCCTTGGCTGTCGCGATCGCTGTCCAAACTTCGAGAGGAATCAAATCTCGATTGGTTTGATAGCGTTTTTTAGCTAGGGCTGCCTTTACCCGTGACAATGCCCCTTCTTTAGAAAAAATGCCAATCTCTTCAATAAAGGTCTGCATTGACAAGGCATCTGTAATATCAAGTTGCCAAGCAGGTCTGCGAGTGCCTTGATACTTCACAGCCCGCTGTTTTAAGGCAGCAATAATACCAAAACGCAGTAGCAAGTGTTGAATTTGCCGAGCTAGTTTCTCACTAACCGTGGCATAACCTAACTGCGCTTGTCCACTTGCTAAGACGGTTGCCCAACCATCAGTGGCAAATAAACGGTTAAGAAATAGTGCGACTTGCGATCGCGACAATCTAAAGACTAAAGACGGAATTGTTTTTTCATGAGCACTCTTACCCCACAAACCCAAGACTCTCAACCAAGAGGTCAGTAAGTTCTGGCGATCGAGAGCAGTAGATCCACCTTCAACCAAAGATTCTGGCTCTACTGCTAACAGTTGACCCAGAGCGGCTAAGTGATCTGAATTAGGGGCACACACTCCCTGCTTCCACTGGGAAACTAAGCTTGGGCTGACGGCTAAAGTTTCAGCCACTTTTTTATGCGTTAGTTGGCTCTTCCCGATGGCGTTGCCTAGGCTCTCTCCAAATACCTGACGGTTTACTGCCACAGTCTTTAAGTTGGCAGATACATAAAAGCTGGGAGTTCGTTGACCTTGAGACGTTTCTACCCGAACCTTGAGATCGCCAAACTCAGTAACCGCCTCTACAAAGTCTTCTTGAATTTGCTCATTGCTATTCGTAAAGCCAGGGTTGATTCTCGTGAGGCACCCATCCCCGATCAAGTAGCCTAGCAACTTCGCTTCACAATCACGAATTATTTCTGTCCCAAAGATTTCCAGCTTCCGAGGAACTGCAATTTTGTCACCAGGCTTGAGACCGGCAAGTTGCTGCCATCCTTGCACAGTTAAGTAAGGGTGAGTAATCGTGGTTTCGACAAATCGCCCCAAGCGAGTCGTTACACGAAATACAGGCTTGAAACCATCGTCAACATAGGCAGACGGATGGGTCAAATTAAATCGCCAATCGTCATTTAAGGTCAGTAATCGTCCTTGACGACGTTGGTAGACCTCTTCAATCGTGGCAATGCTACCGTCTTCTAAGACAATTTCTGTGTTCGCTTCACAGCACTTACCCATTGACGGACGACCCGCGACGATGATCAAGTCCGATCGCTGGAAGCCTTGCGTCATGGCATCGAGATCATAGAAGCCACAGGCGATCCCCGGCATCACCATCCCTAACGACCGACTTTCAATGTCAGAAAACGTGTCGGTCAGAATGTCGGAGGTCGGGACTAGACCTTGCTGCGGGCGATCTTGGGTGATGCTAAAAACTTTTTGTTCTGATTGGTCTAAAACCTTTGCCAGGTCTACATTCGTTTCATAACCCAGGTGGGCAATTTCGTGCCCCACTTGAATCAGCTTGCGGCGTAAAAACTTGTCCATGACCAGTGAAGCGTACTGGTCAATATTCACCGCGCTAATTGTGCGATCGACTAACTGGGCTAGCCGACTTTGACCACCCACTTTGTCTAACAAATCGTGGTCTTGCAACCAAGTCGTCAGGCTCATCAAATCAGTGGGTTTGCCCTGACTGTGGAGGGTCACGGCGGCTCGATATAACTCTTGATGAGCGCTGATATAAAAACCTTCAGGCCGCAAAATATCAATGACGCGGTTGATCGCTTCTGGATCGAGGAGGATGCCCCCTAAAATTGCCTCTTCCGCATCAATATTTTGGGGAGGCAAGCGATCGCTGGACGTTTGCAAATTCAACTCACGAACCATAACAGGTACAACCGAAACGAGGTTTGGATGCAATGAGACGGACGAGAAACACCCATCCGCCCTTTGCTTAAGACACAAAACTGGTCAGTTGCAGCCTCTAGGGGGCCTTACACACTAGCCTGTTATGTATATCTGAAATTTTAACGGCTAGAACGGCTGTACTTAGCTAGCTGTAACTTGAATTTCTACAACTGCTTCAACCTCGGCATGTAGCTTGATTTCAGCTTTGTAAGTGCCAAGCTTGTTGATGTCGGGGAGATTGATTTCCCGACGATCGACTTCTTGACCGATCACCGCTTGAATGGCTTCTGCAACGTCGCGAGCGGTGACAGTACCGAAGATAGCTTCGTTTTCACCCGCTTGCTTCTCAATTGTGAAGCGACCCACTTTTTCGATCGCTGCTTTTTGCACTTCTGCTTGTTGCTTCAACTCGAGTTGACGCTGCCGCTCGATCTCACGACGGCGCTCGACTTGCTTGAGAATGCCGGGAGTGGTGTGAGCCGCTAAGCCTTGGGGAAGTAAGTAGTTACGGGCATAACCAGGAGCGACTTCAACCAGGTCACCCATTCTTCCCAGCTTGCTAACATCCCGATTTAGAACTAACTGAACGCGTTTCGCCATGATCTTTACCTGATTATCAACCGTGCGTACTTGGGGAGGATACCGAAGTCAAACACTTTATCGTAGCCAATGGTATGCGCGATCGCAAGCGAATCGTTCAGCAAAGTTTCAACATCAAAGGTTGTGGGGAGTCCTTCAAAACTGATCCTTGAGGCGACGCAATCGGGCGAAGGCTTCTACAGCGTCTTGACTCTGCACACTCTGCTGTAAGGCTGGCACGTCCCATCGCAAAAACGGATTGGTTTGCTTCTCTGTCCCTAAAAGGGTCGGCACTGTTGCTTCTGAGCGTTGGCGGGCTGCTTGCACCTCGGCAAAGCGTGCTTGCAAGTCAGGGTTATAGCCTTCGATCGTTAAAGCAAACTTTAAGTTATTTAGCGTGTACTCGTGAGCGCACCAAACCCTGGTGTTGTCTGGCAATGCCCGTAACTGACTCAGCGATCGCACCATCTGCTCAGGTGAGCCTTCAAACAAGCGACCGCACCCCCCAGCAAACAAGGTATCACCGCAAAACAAATCCCCAGGCTCCTGATCTGACAAGGGTGGAAAGTAATAGGCAATATGTGCACGAGTATGCCCCGGCACAAACAAAACCTCAGCGGTGCGATCGCCAAAGGAAACGCGATCGCCTTCTTTTAAAAAATACTGCTGCCCCGGAATTCGCCCTCGATCCAGTTCTCCGCCATAAACGGTCGCCTGCGGGAAATGGCGCATTAACTCAGCATTACCACCCACATGATCGCCATGATGATGCGTGTTTAAGATTGCAACTAACGATGCATCTAATCGTGACAGGCACTCCAGCACAGGCCGAGCTTCCGCTGGATCGACCACGGCTGCCACCTGCCTTACAGCATCATGCAAGACAAAGATGTAATTATCTGAAAGGGCTGAAAGTCGATAAATTTGCATGAAACTGAATCCACGATGGACAAGAAATTCCTCAGCTTGCCAAGCTAAGAACGGCAAAATCACAGAACTTTACCAAGTCTTTACTATGTTCTCACTGGAGCTTTGCCACAATTTTCTGTACTAACACCGAAAATGGCATTGTGAACTACTGTATCCCCAGCAGCAAGAGCAAATCAGCCCCCCTTATGCCACCAGGATGCGAATCAAACCATCGAAACCCTATTTTCATCTGTCTACCCCCATTGGACAGATTTTGAATTTTGCTTTACGTAATCAGCAAGCATTAGAGAGTGCAATTTCATCTAGCTGTAATTTTCATCAGCTTTATAGTCAAATTCACTTCATTTTTGATTATCGCCAAACAGGGCAACTAGGATGAATTAATTTACTAAGATGACCGAATTTGGTCATCAACCTTCTTTTTAGAATTAGAAATATTCTATGATTGGACAGGTTCATCGCTCAGCCAAGAGTTATCAAACAAGCCTCACAATAAACTTCAAGTCATTGCGAATTGAACCTCAAGCAGACAGCAAATCATGAAGATCTCTATCTTA
>CBIHQL010000409.1:0-4530 GCA_966211855.1 uncultured bacterium | reverse complement strand
AACTACTACCACAACTGGCTCTTCTCCGACCTCAATCGAAATCGACTAGAAATTGAGCCGTTTCTTTGTTCTAGAAGTTACGCATTGCTTGCCCCCCTAGCCTCCGAATTAAAGCCTTAGCAGGCATCTCAGGAAGGAGGAAATCAAGTTCAAAGTCCCCCAAATTTGGGGGATTTAGGGGGCCAGGAGAATTTACAAGCGTGCTGTATTCATTTAGAGACGTTAATTCAATCTTTCACTCATTCTCCAACATCGCTCTTGTGAAAGAGTCCCAAGCTGAACCCCAGATAGAGCGATTCATCTCATAGCTACGGTTAATCTCGGATTGGAATACAAAATTTTTATTTTCTAACCGAGTTCAACAAAAAAAGATGACAAACTTACGTGACCGAGAACTGTACAATCGAGAGCTACGTCGAGAAAATCAAGCAATTCGAGAGAATAATAACGCAGCTAGCGGCCTAATGCTGGGGATTATCCTCACTTCGCTAGTAGGTTTAGGTTTGGGAGCTTTGTTCTTATTCAATCAGCGCACCGAAAGCCCTGCACCAACCAACCGACAGACGATTATCGAGCGCACCCAAGAAGTTCCAGTTCCAGTACCGCAGCCTCAAGCACCTGATGTCAACATCAATGTGCCCCAGCCCGAAGCACCTCCGGCACCAGATGTTAACCTCAACATTCCTAACCCTATCCCTCAAGAAGCTCCTACGACTAACACTGCGCCCAGTGCTGATACTGCCCCTGCTACAACTGAGACAGCTCCCGCTCAAGGTGAATAAACCTCCTCTCTCCCTGTGGAGATTACAGCAGTATCTTGAGACGAGCTGACATTAGAGTCTGATTTCTCAAAACCCAAAACTACAGATCAATTTAGATAAAAGCACGCCTTGACTTGCAGGGTGTGCTTTTATTGATGTGAGATTTTTAGCTAATTTATTGCAAAAGATTTAGATCTTTCGGATTATTTGATTGAATTAGACCTAAGATCATTCAAAGGTCGCGCAACTTCTCAACCTAAATTGTTTTGCCATTTTAGCGATCGCGATTTGGCTCAGTCATTAGATTAACCCCTACCCGATTGATTGCTTCCCCCTCAAACACTCGCTCGATTTAATCACTTTTCTAAATGAATTTAGAACATCCCCTCGGTTCTGTTATTCAAGGTTCGCTTAGCCAAGGTCTCGAAGTCCGCTTGCATGCTGATGTTTCGGTAGAAGATATGCGAGTGGGCAAGTTTCTGGTGGTGCAAGGGGCGCGATCGCGGTTTTTCTGCATGTTGACCGATGTTTGTCTTGGTACTGCTAGCCAGCGGATTTTTGCTAACCCGCCCGACCCCAGCAACACGTTTTTGCAAGAGGTGTTAGCAGGCACAGGCACATATGGCACCATCGACCTCACCCCGATGTTGATGTTTACGCCCGAACCAGAGGAGCCTGTCACCTATTCACCTGCCAAAACCAAGAAAGTCAAAGGGGGCAAGAATGGTCGTAACAGCGGAGAAGGTGATCAAAGCAATGCCGAAGCCAGTTTGCCACTGTTAGCCTCTCTCACTCCTCAAAGCAGTAGTCAGATTGAATTGATGCCCGTCAAAACAATTCCCAGTCACTTCAGCCAAGTTTATGAGGCAAGTGAGCGGGATTTTCGGGCAGTGTTTGGTTGGGAAGATGACCCCCACCGCCGTAACTTTGCGATCGGTCAACCCATTGATATGGATGTGCCGATCTGTTTGGATCTCGATCGCTTTGTCGAGCGGAGTAATGGTGTATTTGGTAAATCAGGCACCGGGAAATCTTTCCTGACGCGCCTATTGCTATCGGGGATCATCCGCAAGCAAGCCGGGGTGAATCTGATCTTTGATATGCACTCTGAATATGGCTGGGAAGCCGTGCGGGAAGGTAAACAGTTCAGTACGGTGAAGGGGCTACGGCAACTATTTCCGGGGCAGGTGCAAATCTACACCCTCGACCCTGAATCGACCAAGCGGCGGGGCGTACGGGATGCTCAAGAGCTATATATCAGCTTTGACCAAATCGAAGTTGAAGATCTGATGCTGGTGCGGGGCGAACTCAACCTCTCAGAAGCCAGCTTAGAGAACGCCATTATTCTCCGGAATGAGTTTGGTAAATCTTGGATCACTCGCCTGCTCTCGATGAGCAATATGGATATTCAAGAGTTTTGCGAAACCAAGATGGGCAGCAAATCTTCGATCATGGCGTTACAGCGCAAACTCAACCGCCTCGAAGAACTGAAATATATTCGCAATACCTGCCCTCATAACTATGTTGGGCAGATCTTAGAGTGCATTGATGCGGGCAAACATGTGGTGATCGAGTTTGGGTCGCAGTCCAATATGCTCTCGTATATGTTGGCGACCAATGTGATCGCTCGCCGTATTCATGGGGCGTATGTGCAGAAGGCTGAGAAGTTTTTGCAAACGAAAAATCCCAGCGATCGCCCCCGCCAACTGGTGATTACCATCGAAGAAGCTCACCGATTTTTAGACTCCAACACCGTCAGCCAGACTATCTTTGGCACGATCGCACGAGAGATGCGTAAATACTTCGTCACCCTACTCGTGGTCGATCAGCGCCCCTCTGGAATTGATAACGAGGTGATGTCGCAGATTGGCACCCGGATCACAGCATTACTTAACGACGAAAAAGACATTGATGCGATCTTCACCGGAGTGTCAGGAGCACAGAGTCTACGTTCAGTGTTGTCTAAGCTCGACTCTAAACAACAAGCCTTAATTCTTGGGCACGCCGTACCTATGCCTGTCGTCATCCGCACCCGCCCCTACGACGAAACCTTTTATGCCGAGATTGGCGATGTCGCTTGGGAAGAAATGCCAACAGCAGCAGTCTTTAAGGCAGCAGAATCAGCCAAAGCCGATCTGGGTTTTTAACTGAAGGTTCCGTGAAGTTGCGGGAGGGTATCTCACCCAAATACTCCCTCTAAAGTTCGGTTATTACGCTCTCAAACTGCCTCTCATTACAGAGCAGGCGCGTCATCATAGTAGAAGATATTCTGTACTTTAGGTCGTTAAGGATGTCGTTCTACTAGAGTAAGAGCTAGGATAGGGGATTCACAGAAAGTACCAAGATTTGACCCGTGGGATCATACTCTAGGATGAATCTTTTTCGCTTTGCTGGAGTCTAAACTTATAATACGCTGAAGTAAAGCAAACTCATACTGACTTCGAGATTATCAGTTATACTGAATATTAACGAGCCAATTCATGAAATGCTGCGCTGAAGCTCAATCTCAAGAAACTACGGGCACAAAGCTTTCTAGAATTTAATCAATTCAAGAGGAGCATTCATTCATCCTCTCCTTTACCTATCTCACTCCTCTAAGCTGCCAGTGGAACTAATGATCTGCTTAGAAGGGGAGTGTCTGAAATCGTCGTTAGCGCTTGCTGTTTATTGCCTCCTCACCTGCTTGTGCTTCGAGTCTAGCAATTTCTTTCCGATTCAACATCGACAAGCTTTATTCTACTGAGTTCACTACACATCCATGCCCACTGCTAACACGAAAACCAAAACAGCTAACCCCATGTTCACTGCTGACATGGTGCGCACCTATCTCCATGAGATTGGCCGAGTGCCTCTACTGACTCATGAACAAGAGATTGTTTATGGGAAGCAAGTGCAGCAGATGATGGCGCTCTTAGAAACCAAAGAGAAGTTGGTGAAGAAGTTGCGCCGCGAACCCACCCTAGCTGAGTGGGCAGAACAAGCCAAACTCAGTGAAGAGGATCTCAACAAGGCGTTACACCAGGGTCAACGCGCCAAACAAAAGATGATCGAGGCCAATCTGCGCCTGGTAGTGGCGATCGCCAAGAAATACCAGAAGCGGAATCTAGAGTTTCTTGATTTGATTCAAGAAGGCACTCTCGGTCTAGAGCGGGGCGTTGAAAAGTTTGATCCCATGCGGGGTTATAAGTTCTCGACTTACGCCTACTGGTGGATTCGTCAGGCCATCACTCGCGCGATCGCTCAACAAGCTCGCACGATCCGTTTGCCGATTCACATCACCGAGAAGCTCAACAAAATTAAGAAGGTGCAACGCGAACTAGCCCAGCAGTTAGGTCGAGCAGCGTCTCCGGCTGAAATTGCCGAGGCACTAGAGATCGAACCGGCTCAAATTCGCGAATATCTGACAATGGCGCGTCAACCTGTCTCGCTTGATTTGCGGGTAGGTGACAACCAAGACACTGAGCTACAAGATTTGCTCGAAGACGAAAGTCCGTCGCCAGAGCACAACATGACCCAAGAACTGTTGCGGCAAGATCTACAAGGTCTCCTCGCAGAACTTACCCCTCAACAACGGGAAGTGTTAACGCTGCGCTTTGGCCTCAATGATGGCAATGAGCTGTCGTTGGCTAAGGTCGGAGAGCGGCTCAACATCAGCCGAGAGCGGGTTCGTCAGCTAGAGCATCAAGCGCTCAACCACCTGCGTCGTCGCCAAGATAGCGTGCGTGAATATCTCGCGAGTTAACCACTCTTGTAAGTTCCAACAGTTTTC
>CBIHQL010000408.1:0-4536 GCA_966211855.1 uncultured bacterium | reverse complement strand
AATGCTCAAGGGCTTTGCCTTTAAGCGTAGCTTTGACGGTAAGAGTTGTGCCCAGAACTTCTGAGAGGCGATCGACCAACTCAGCAGCGACAATCAGGTATTTGGTGTCGGGGAGGCGATCGCTGGCTCCCACTTCCACCACGGCATAGTTCAACTCTGGGTTGACGCTCACAGCCATGTTGGCGGGAATTGTCCAAGGAGTCGTCGTCCAGATCGCAACCTTTAGATTGGGCAAGTATTCGCCAAACGCTTCTTTCGCAGTGTCAGACAACCCCGTCATCGGGAAGGCAGCATACAAACTGCGGGAGGTGTGACCTTCAGGATATTCCAATTCGGCTTCTGCTAACGCCGTTTTGGAACTGGGGCTCCAGTGAACAGGTTTACGACCCCGGTAGATGTGACCTTTCAGCACCATCTGTCCAAACACCCCGATCTGAGCCGCTTCATAGGCGGGTGTAAGGGTAAGGTAGGGATGATCCCAGTCGCCCCAGATACCGTAGCGCTTAAAAGATTGCCGCTGATCATCCACGGTTGCTAAGGCAAAATCTCTGGCTTTGTGGCGCAAATCTAAGGGGGTTAGCTTTTGCCGCTCTTCTTGTTTTAGGGTTTGCAACACTTTCAGTTCAATTGGCAAACCATGACAATCCCAACCGGGAACGTAGCGAACTTTGCGCCCCTGAAGCAGATGAAATTTATTAATAATATCCTTCAGAATCTTGTTGAGGGCGTGACCAATGTGCAGCGAACCATTGGCGTAAGGAGGCCCATCATGCAGAATAAACAGCTCACCTGGATTGTTCTGCGACAGGTGCTCATAAATCTGGTGCTCTGCCCAAAACTGTTGTAATTCTGGTTCACGTTTGACAGCATTTGCCCGCATGTCAAAGTTGGTTTTGGGCAGATTGACGGTGTTTTTATAAGTTCCTGATTCTGTCACAGTCGGAAGCCAACGAAGGATAAAGGTCAAGTCTTGCTTCGACCATTATCCTCGACAAGCTCCCAGACCTTCAAGTTTACGCTTCAGGATTTCCGGACGAGTCCGAATTTTTATCCTCGAAAAATGGATTGGGCGGGTTAGGCCGCTTCAGTTCAGAAGTGCCGCTGGTTGCTTGTTCGGAAGCTGCGATCGCCTCCTCAACTTGATCGGGCTCTACCATCGTGAAGGTCGCAGGTTCAATAGGCGTCGCGTTGACGTCAGCATCTTCAAATTTGCGTTCTATAGGATCGCCCGCTCCAGGTGGCTCGGCAGGGGGTGCCAAATCAATTTCGGCTGCATCCACTGCTACAGGTTCAGCAGGCACAAAGGGATCACCGAGCGGGTTTTCCACAACCGCAGTCGGTTCGGGTTCTGGAGTGAAGGTAGAAGCTTCTGCAACAGGTTCTGCGGCTGCAACCGATTCAGGCTCTGCAACAGGAGTTGAGTCTGCTACTTCACCAGATTCCGTCAATTCGATCGGTTGCTCCAATTGCTCAGCCACTTCAGGCGCGACTGGAACCGTGTTATTGAGAATGTCCTCTTCCTCAGCCGGAATCACATCTGCGGTTGCAGTGAATGGTACAGATTCGCGTGGCGGCAACAGTTCTGTCCGCTCGTCATCATCGGCATCTACCGTTGCTGGAGCAGAAGCGATCGCAGGCTCAGAAGTCGCTGATGGAGTAGGGGGCGTTTCAATATCATCAAAGTCATCCGCTGAGTCAGCCTCAACCGTAGCTGGAGTATCTACCACCTCATCTTTAGGAGGATGGTTGAGCACAATCGTGGGGCGACTCGGTTTCTTGCCCAATTGCGTGACTTTCGCGATCGCCTGCTTCGCCGTATCGACTAGCCCCGTTACAGACGCTAGGGGATCCGATCCGCCAGAGGCAGCAGGTTTTTCGGTCGCCGTAGGTTCTGCACCTGCTGACGTTGACCCCGCTCCTTGCACCTTATCCTTGACCGTCGAAAATAAACGTGTTGCTTGTTCTTTCGCGCCCGACAAGCCTTCAGAAGAGGTCAAGTTCGTTAGCTTTTCACGCAAACCATCAACATTCAAATTGCTGGGTAATTGGGTTTTCTGCCCATGTGCATGATCCCACCGCAGTTTGAGGGTTTGCCAACCAAACCATCCTAATAAAGCGACACTGGCTGTTTGACCCAGTAAGACTCCGCCAGTAATCCGCCCAGCACACACCCACAACACCAGGGCATAAAACAAGCCGATACCGCTCCAAATGAAATCACTCTTGCGATGGACTTCTGGAAAAAAGAACGCGGCCATATAAAGCGCAAAGCTGCCTAAGCCGACCCCTAAGGCCAGGATGTATGCAAGCATATCGCTGGTTCTCCTACTGAATCTGACAATTAATAATCAATCTACTGTCTTAATGGCTATTCTCTCTGAGATCCTCTACAGCGCAATCTGCCGGAAGAGACCTCGAAATGAGAATAGAGTCTAAGAAGCAGTGACTCACCAACAAATGTCGCAGGCGTAACAATTTGTAGCGATCGCCATCTCTCGACAAAGAAAATTTCCGCAAGCTGCATAAAGAAAGTCTGTGGACAGAGACCCTTCCGCAAAAACCTCACTAGAGTGAAGGTGAAGACAACCTCCTTCGATGCAGAGTTTAGTAGAGAATGTTATGACACAGCAGAGCTTTGGTCTCATTGGTCTGGCTGTCATGGGTGAAAACCTCGCCTTAAATGTGGAGCGCAATGGTTTTCCCATTACTGTTTACAATCGGAGTTCTGACAAAACCGATGCCTTCATGTCCGAACGGGCGCAAGGCAAACAAGTCAAAGCAGCCTATACCATTGAAGATTTTGTAGCTTCCTTAGAACGCCCCCGCAAGATTTTAATCATGGTTAAGGCAGGTGCTCCTGTTGATGCCGTGATCAATCAACTGCGGCCCTTGCTCGACCCTGGTGACATCATTATTGATGGTGGCAACTCGTATTACGAAGACACCGAGCGCCGCACCAAAGAACTCGAAGCCGCCGGGTTTCACTTTGTGGGGATGGGCGTTAGCGGCGGTGAAGAAGGAGCCTTAAATGGCCCTAGCCTCATGCCCGGTAGTTCTAAAGCAGCTTACGATGAACTCGCCCCGATCTTGACCAAGATTGCGGCTCAAGTCGATGACGGCCCTTGCGTCACGTATGTTGGCCCTGGTGGAGCGGGTCACTACGTCAAAATGGTGCACAACGGCATCGAGTATGGCGACATGCAACTGATTGCCGAGGCTTACGACTTACTGAGAAATACCCTGGGACTCAATCACACCCAGCTTCATGAAGTGTTTGCCGAGTGGAATACCACCGACGAACTCAACTCTTATTTGATTGAAATCACCGCTGATATCTTCCAAAAAGTTGACCCCGATACTGGCAACGCCCTGGTTGACGTGGTTTTAGATGCCGCTGCTCAAAAAGGGACAGGACGCTGGACGGTTGCCAGTGCGCTAGAGCTAGGGGTTTCCATCCCGACAATGATCGCTGCGGTCAATGCCCGGATCACCTCCTCACAAAAAGCCGAGCGGGTGGCTGCTTCCAAGGTGCTGACAGGCCCCACAGGTAAATATGAAGGTGATACCAAAGCCTTCATTAATAAAATTCGCGATGCCTTGTATTGCTCTAAGATCTGCTCTTACGCCCAAGGCATGGAGTTGCTGAGCACGGCTTCTCGCGACTTTAACTATGGTTTGAACCTTGGTGAAATTGCCCGCATTTGGAAAGGCGGTTGCATCATTCGCGCGGGCTTCTTGAACAAGATTAAGCAAGCCTTTGACGAAAACCCCAGCCTGCCTAATTTGTTGTTGGCACCTGAGTTTAAGCAAACCATCCTCGATCGCCAGGAGGCTTGGCGAGAAGTAGTCATTCAAGCGGCGAGATTGGGTATTCCTGTCCCAGCCTTTAGTGCCTCGCTCGACTATTTTGATAGCTACCGTCGCGATCGCCTACCCCAAAACCTGACGCAAGCTCAACGCGACTACTTTGGGGCGCATACCTACCTGCGAGTCGATAAAGAAGGCGTTTTCCATACTGATTGGACTCCGGCAGCGAAAGAATCTACCCAAACTTCTACGCCCGAAATCCCAATGGAAGGCAAAGAGCCAGCAAGCGCTCCTGCTAGCGATGTAAGAGTTCAAGAAGCTCAAACTCAACGTTAGCAAGTCTGGGTTTTCATTTCCTCTAAATATCCAGCCTCCTAATTTCAGGAGGTTTTTTTATGGGGTAGTTTCCAACTGCTCAGGTGGGTAACTGCGATAAAGGAAATCAGGCTTTTTCTCGCGGGCAGGGCGATCGCTGACAGCTCGAATAAAGATATATTCACCTAGATCAAACAATCTCATGGGATTACTTAATAAAGCAGCCTGAATTGGCTCAGGAATCTCAATTTCTTCAGGGATGCCCGCATGAACATCGGCACTGAACAAGATTTCGAGAGTAAAACCCAAGTAATCTAATAAAGAAAATAATTCGTGCTTTGTATACTCACGATTGTGCCGCCCATAAGGCCCATGCCCGGAGTAAGGATCGTATATGTTAGCCCCTACAGCAAG
>CBIHQL010000407.1:0-4543 GCA_966211855.1 uncultured bacterium | reverse complement strand
ATGGCTGGTGTGTCGGTGTGCAAGTATCTACCTCAAATCTAGACTCATTGTGCAATTGAAGTATGCGCTTGTTCATGAATGGCTAACTCCAGAAGCGACTGGAGGTTCAGAGTTGGTGGTGCAGGAAATTTTGCGGCATATCGATGCTGACCTGTATGCCCTGATCGATTTTGAATCTACAAATCCAGAGAGCTATTTATTTAAGCGCCAGATTGGCACGACCTTCTTACAGCACTTACCATTGGCTCGTCGAGGGGTGCAAAAATATCTACCGCTGCTACCGATCGCAATCGAGCAACTAGATGTGCGAGCTTACGATGTGGTGTTGTCGTCATCGCATGCGGTGGCAAAAGGGGTGCTGACAAGCCCTAACCAACTTCATATTTGCTATTGCCATACACCCATGCGCTATGCCTGGGATCTCACTTTCGATTACTTACAAAGTAGTGCGATCGGGCGAGGTGTTTTTGGGGGCGTGACCCGTAGCTTGCTGCACTATCTGCGGCAGTGGGATGTCTTGTCAGCGAATCGGGTTGACTACTTTATTGCCAACTCTCGCAACACAGCCCGCCGGATCTGGCGGTGTTATCGCCGTCCTGCCACGGTGATTTATCCGCCAGTACATACCAAGCGATTTACGTTTCAATCACAAAAACAAGATTTTTATCTCACAGTGTCGCGTTTAGTCAGCTACAAAAAAATCAAGCTGATTGTGCAAGCGTTTAATCAACTGGGGCGATCGCTCGTCGTCATTGGTAGTGGGCCTGAGCTAGAGGAGTTACGCCAAATGGCTCGACCGAATGTGCAAATCTTAGGCTGGCAACCCGATGAGGTCGTTGCAGACTATATGGCTCAGGCCAAAGCCTTTGTCTATGCTGCTTATGAAGACTTTGGGATTGCCCCTGTCGAAGCTCAAGCGTGCGGCACTCCGGTCATTGCGTATGGAGTAGGGGGAACTCTAGAGACTGTACGCGATTTGCGTCAGAATTCTCACGCAGCAACGGGTGTGTTATTTGAAACTCAAACTCGGGAGGCACTCGTTGAGGCAGTTGAGCTATTTGAGTCTCAAATCAAAACTTTTAACTCTGAAGAGGTACATTTGCATGCAGTAACTTTTGATGCCCAGGTGTTTCAGCAGCAATATCTCAGTTTCGTGGAACACTGCTATCAAGAATTTCGGTCTAGCGACTTAACCAGATCGCTTTAAGACTAAATTCGCTGTAGAAGGTGTTTCTGGTTTTATGATCAGGACTGTGTGTGGTGTGAGTTTGTGAGTTGAAGGAGTACAATGACTGTCGAAAGTCAACTTATCTCCGGCAAGACAATTCGGGCTGTAGTCAAGCGAAGCATTCAATCGATCGCGCTGACTGTCCTGGATGGAGATGCCGCCAAACGGGTTTTTGATATAGGATTTTCGCTCGCGGTTTTAATTTTGTTTTCTCCGGTCTATTTGATCTTGGCCCTGTTGATTGCCGTTAGCTCTCCAGGGCCGATTTTTTATGTACAAGAACGGATTGGCAAAAATCGAGAACCTTTCGGCTGCATCAAATTCAGAACAATGGTTGCGAATGCTGATGAAGTATTGCTCGAAATGCTCGAAACTTCACCCGCAGTTCGCCAAGAATTTGAAGACACGTTTAAGCTCAAATCCGATCCTCGAATTACTTGGATCGGACGATTCTTACGAGTCACAAGCCTAGATGAGTTTCCTCAGTTTTGGAATGTCTTGAAAGGAGACATGAGTGTGGTTGGGCCGCGTCCTTTGGTTTCTGAAGAGTTGCCAAAGTACGGTCGTTATATGGATAAAGTGTTGACCATTCAACCAGGCATTACGGGGTTGTGGCAAGTGTCAGGCCGCAACGACATCCCTTACCCTCGCCGTGTCCAAATCGATGTGTACTACGTCAACTACCGCAACTTCTGGATGGATCTGGGGATTATCGTGAAAACGATCGGCGTTGTGCTTTTTCCGAATAACAACGGCGCTTACTAAGCCCTAACCTGAGCCTTTGATCGCCATAATGGCTGAAAGCAGGACTACGTAACAAGTAATTTGACTAACCTTGCTCCGGTCTTGCCATCTGCTTCAGTAAACTTTGGCAAAAATACATAGAGCTTCGAGATTCTTTGCAGACACTACATAGTTTTACGATGCTTTGCAGAGATTTTCGAGCTAACGTATGGATTGATAGCCTCCACGAGCTGGTAAATCTCTCGAATGGTAGATGTGCTAAACACAAATCGATGGCTTAGCAGTATCTGTTCTTAGAGAACGGTCTTTTCAGCTCAGCGTATCCTAAAAATTAGGATCATGAGGCGTAGCTGTTAAGTGCAGCGTTAAGATTAGCGTTCAGCCTGACGGGAGGTTGAACAACAGTTGATAAATAACAACTTGGACTTTCCCGACCCATTTCAGCCATAGAAGGAACTTTGGAGATGACCGAACGGAAGCGAGCGCTGATCACTGGTATCACAGGTCAAGACGGCTCTTACTTAAGCGAACTCTTGCTGGAGAAAGATTACGAAGTGCACGGAATCATTCGGCGCACCTCAACATTCAACACTGACCGGATTGATCATGTATACGAAGACCCTCACAAAGAGGGGGCACGTTTGTTTCTGCACTATGGCGATTTGACCGACGGAACAACGCTGCGACGAATTATAGAAGAAGTCCAACCCCAAGAAATTTACAACCTGGGTGCTCAATCGCACGTTCGAGTCAGCTTTGATTCGCCAGAATATACGGTTGATGCCGTCGGTATGGGAACCTTGCGTCTGCTAGAGGCTATTCGAGATTATCAACACCGGACTGGTATTCAAGTCCGCTTCTACCAGGCGGGTTCGTCAGAGATGTTTGGCAAAGTTCAGGAAGTGCCACAAACAGAAACGACGCCCTTCTATCCACGCAGTCCGTATGCTTGTGCGAAGGTTTATGCACACTGGCAAACTGTGAACTACCGAGAGTCTTACGACCTCTTTGCCTGCAATGGCATCTTATTTAACCATGAGTCGCCTCGTCGTGGTGAAACCTTTGTCACCCGCAAGATTACTCGTGCGATCGCTCGGATCGTGGCAGGTAAGCAGAAGAAAATTTACCTCGGCAACCTAGATGCGAAGCGGGACTGGGGTTATGCCAAAGACTATGTGCGGGCGATGTGGTTGATGCTCCAGCAAGATACGCCTGATGACTATGTAGTGGCAACGGGCGAAACGCACTCAATTCGTGAGTTTCTTGATCTATCGTTTAAGTGCGTCAATCTAGACTGGCATGACTATGTTGAGTTTGATGAGCGCTATTTGCGGCCCGCAGAAGTAGAGTTGCTGATTGGTGACCCTGCCAAAGCAAAACAAAAGCTGGGTTGGGAACCTTCGGTGACCTTTGAGCAGCTAGTAGCAATTATGGTTGAGGCTGATCTCCAAGCGTTGGGTCTAACCATGGCTAACGGTAGAGGAGCGGGCCTTGAACAAGCAACCATCCGCCAAGAAATCAGCCACGTCCTTTAGTCTCGGAGATTGCCCAATTGGTTCATTAGAGGAACAACCCCATCATGACTACGTTGGATCTCAGAGATAAGCGAATTTTGGTGACGGGCGGCGCTGGTTTTTTGGGGCGTCAAGTCATTGCTCAGTTGCAACAAGCGGGTGCTGATGCCCAAAAAATTACAGTCACGCGATCGCGAGATTGTGACTTGCGCTCCATAGAAAACTGCCAGCGTGCCGTCGATCAGCAGGATATTGTGATCCACTTGGCGGCTCACGTGGGTGGCATTGGCTTAAATCGGGAAAAACCGGCTGAGTTGTTTTATGACAACTTAATGATGGGTACGCAGTTGATTCATGCGGCCTATCAAGCTGGAGTGCAGAAGTTTGTCTGTGTGGGCACGATTTGCGCGTATCCCAAATTTACGCCTGTGCCTTTCAAGGAAGACGATCTCTGGGATGGCTATCCTGAAGAAACCAATGCGCCTTACGGGATTGCTAAAAAAGCGCTGTTGGTGCAATTACAAGCGTACCGACAGCAATATAACTTTGACGGCATTTACCTCCTGCCTGTCAACCTCTATGGCCCAGAGGATAACTTTGATCCTCGCAGCTCTCATGTGATCCCAGCCCTGATTCGCAAAGTGTATGAAGCTCAACAGCGAGGCGACAAAACCCTGCCAGTGTGGGGGGATGGTAGCCCAACGCGTGAGTTTCTTTACTCAGAGGATGCAGCGCGGGGCATTGTCATGGGTGCTCAACACTATAGCGGTGCTGACCCCGTGAATTTGGGAACCGGGCAAGAAATCTCGATTCGCGATTTGGTGACTTTGATTTGTGAGCTGATGCAGTTTGAAGGCGAAATCGTTTGGCAAACTGATCAGCCCAATGGTCAACCCCGTCGCTGTCTCGATACTGAGCGGGCTAAGCAAAAGTTTGGGTTCACTGCTCAAGTGGACTTTAAGCAAGGTCTGAAAAACACCATTGACTGGTATCGTCAGCACGCTGAGTGAGTGACAAGGGATTCTGGAATAGGCAATGTACGCCAGAATCCCTGCAA
>CBIHQL010000406.1:0-4547 GCA_966211855.1 uncultured bacterium | reverse complement strand
CTGAGGGCCCTCCTATTTTTCAAAATCCGGCAGCGCTGCGGGCTTGCGGGGGAGAGCGGGCGATCGCACCAGGGCATTTGTTTACCGATCACTTTGTTGACCCAACCGTCGCCGAGCAGGTTAGTCGTTGTTTAGAAACGCAACAACCTGTGCGCTTAGAGGCTGAAGTACAGACGGTCGAAGGTGTGTGCTGGCATCAAATTGATAGTTGGCCGACACAAGACCCTGTGACTGGGCAACCACTCATTTTGATCAGTGAGAAGGATATTACCGATCGCAAGCAAGCTGAAGCTGAATTAGTGCGATCGCGCGATTTTTACTGGAAGCTGCTGGAGTTGTTTCCCGCCATAGTGTGGCAGACCGGAATTGATACACAATGCACCTATGTCAACCAAGCATGGCTAACGTTTACGGGACGCACTTTAGATAAAGAAGTAGGCTTAGGTTGGCTCAGCGCGGTGCATCCTGACGATCGCGATCGCTGCTTCACGACCTACTTGCAAGCATTTACCAATCGTCAGCCCTTTGAAATGGAACTGCGCGTGCGGCGGCGAGATGGCGAATATCGTTGGCTGGTCAATCAGGGTTGTCCGTTTTGGGGCTTAGATCAGCAGTTTTATGGCTATCTGGGGTCTTGCTACGACATTACCGAGCGCAAGCAAATGGAAACTGAGTTGCAAGAGCAAATTCAGCGGGCTTGGCTGCTGGAGCATATTACGCAAGAAATTCGCCGTAGCTTAGATACGCAAAAGATTTTTCAAACGGCTGCTGTCGAAATTGGCAAAGCGCTGCAAGTCAGTCGTTGCATCATTCGAGCTTATAACGCGACTCCAGTTCGTCAGGTGCCTTTAATGGCAGAGTATTTGGCACCGGGTTATGACTCCGCTGCACAGTTGCCCACACCTGTACTCGACAACCCATACATCGAAAAAGTGTTGTTACAAGACCGGGCGATCGCGACTGACAATGTCTACACCGAGCCTTTGTTGCTGACAGTGCAAGGATTTTGCGAAAGTGCTGGCATCAAATCGACGTTGCTGGTGCGTACCTCTTATCAAGGCCAAGCCAATGGCATGATTATCTTGCATCAGTGCGATCGCTTCCGGCAGTGGACTGTCGCAGAGATGCAGTTGCTTGAAGCGGTGGCTACCCAGGTTGGGATTGCTCTCTTTCAAGCGCATCTTCTAGAGCAAGAAATGCAGCAACGGCAAAAGCTAGCCGAGCAAAATCTAGCCCTCGAACAAGCCCGAACAGCCGCAGAGGCAGCGAATCGAGCGAAAAGTAATTTCTTGGCAATGATGAGTCACGAAATTCGCACGCCCATGAACGGGGTGATCGGGATGGCTGATTTATTGCTCACTACGCCTCTGACTGAGCAACAACAAGATTTTGTAGCCACAATTCACAGTAGCGGTGAGGCTCTACTGACGATCATCAACGATATTTTAGATTTCTCAAAGATCGAATCTGGCAAGCTAGAGCTGGAATCTCGTGCGTTTGACCTATGGAAGTGTGTAGAAGCATCTTTAGATTTGTTTGCTCCTAAAGCGACTCAAAAGGGGTTGAAACTCACCTATCAAATTGCGCCAGATACACCTCAAATGTGGCTGGGAGATGTCACCCGGTTGCGCCAAGTTTTATTCAACTTATTAAGTAATGCTGTTAAGTTTACAGATCAAGGAGCAATTACCATTTCTGTTGCGGCTCAACGATTGCACGATAGGCTGACGGCTGCGGCTAACCCTCCGACTTACGAAATTCGTTTTACCGTCCGAGATACCGGGATTGGCATTGCCAGCGATCGCCTCGACCGACTCTTCAAACCGTTTAGCCAAGTGGATTCTTCAACCACGCGGCAGTATGGGGGCACTGGCTTGGGGCTAGCGATCGCAAAACAGCTAGCAGAAGTCATGGGGGGGCAGATCTGGGTAGAAAGTCAGCACGGTCAAGGCACCACCTTCATCTTTACGATTGTGCTGGCGATCGCGCCTCCGGTTGATACTCCCACGCTACCGACTCAATTGTCTTTAAATGCTGACCTGGCAAAACAGCGATCGTCTTTGCGAATTTTGTTGGCTGAAGATAACATAGTCAACCAAAAAGTGGCGATGCATCTACTCAAGCGGCTAGGATATCAAGCCGATGTTGCGGTCAATGGCATAGAAGCTCTCAATGCCTTGCGGGCTCAACTTTATGATGTCATTTTGTTAGATGTGCAAATGCCAGAAATGGATGGTTTGACAGTTGCTCGAACCGTTTGCCAAGAATGGCCTGAAGCAACTCGCCCGTGGATGATTGCCGTTACTGCTAATGCCCTGCCGAGCGATCGCGTCGCCTGCCTAAATGCGGGTATGAATGATTACCTTGCCAAACCAATTCAACTGTTGCAGCTAGAACAAGCCTTAGCCAACTGCCAACCCCTCAGCCAGCGATCGTCTAGTTCAACACCACTCACGGGTTCTCACTCAGCTGACTCGTCGCCGCTTAAAATAGATCTCTGAGCAAGCGAGACAACCCAGCATGTTAGAACTGCACTGCCACACAACTTTTTCGGATGGCACTTTAACGCCCACTCAACTGGTGCAAGCTGCGGTCGTAGCCGGAGTGCAAGCGCTAGCCATTACCGATCACGATACCCTCGCAGGCTGGGACGAAGCGTTCACAGCAGGGGCGGCTTGTGAGTTAGAGATTGTGCCTGGGGTAGAACTCAGTACCGTCCATAACGGGCGATCGCTGCACATTTTGGGGTTTTATCCTGATCGCGAACAATTGCGGGAACCGATGGCTGAGCGGTTAGCAGGTCGCAAGCGGCGGGCACAGCAAATGGTAGAGAAACTTGCCGATTTGGGATATATCATCGAAGTGCCTGATCTAGGGCCTGGTATGGCTCCGGGACGACCTCATATTGCCAGTGCTTTAGTGCGAGCAGGCTATGCCAAATCGGGGTATGAAGCCTTCGATCGCTGGTTAGGTGATGACAAACCCGCCTATGTGCATTACGAAAAATTTGCGACGGTCGATGGCATTCAGCTTTTGCGAGACTGTGGCGCAGTTCCCATTTGGGCACATCCTTATCTATTTCGCGGCGGCGAGGTAGAGGCGGTGTTGCCAGAGTTTGTGGCTGCGGGCCTAATGGGGCTAGAGGTTTACCATCCTACCCATTCGCCTAGCCAGGTCAAAAAACTAGAGACGTTGTGTGCAGAATACAACCTGCTCAAAAGTGGGGGCAGCGACTATCACGGCCCTAACCCTGACATGAAGCGATCGGATAACAGCACATTAAATAGTTTACGGCTACCTCTCACCCTCTTAGAACCGATTAAACAAGCCGCTACTCATGGCTAACTGCGATCGCCTAACTGCTGACAAGAAGTGGGTCTGAGGTGAGTGGCAAGACAACTCGGATGGTGGTTTGTTGATCGGGTATGCTCTCAATGTGCAATTCGCCCCCGTGCAGTTCTACCAAGCTTCTAGCAATCGTTAGCCCTAACCCTGAGCCTTGTTGCTCATACAATTTACGCTCAAATTGTGTATAAGCACCGACCTGGCTAATCTGGTCAGCAGTCATGCCACGACCCTGATTGATCACCTGAAGCGTCAGTGTATTTTGATCGCAACTACTCAAAATATGTATAGGAGTGTTGGGCGGAGAGAACTTACAAGCATTATCAACCAGTTCTTCGACAATTTTCTTTAACTTAGCTTGTGAAATTTGCACAACTGCATCTTGAACTTCTAGATGTAAATCAGCATCTCGGCTCAGACCTTCTGCTTTTTGGATCGCTGAATTTTGAATGAGGGAGCTGGCAGAATGGGTAATACCTTTACGTAAGATCTTGGCACGTTCTGGACTGGTAGCTAATAACTCTAATTGAGCGTATAAAAGGAAGTTTTGTGCTAACCGATATAAGGTTTGACTAGAGTTGTAAATGTCTTCTGCCATCCCTACAATTTCAGTTGGCTCCATCGAACTGCACTCAGTCATGAGCAAACTAGAAAAGCCGGCGATCGCATTCAAAGGAGTCAGTAATTCGTGGGGTAGAGCGAGAGTAATACTGCTGCGCAGATCATCTAACTTTTGCTGATTTCTTTGCTCGACTACTGTTTGCTTCTCTAGGCGAGTAGAGATTGCCTTCAGTAGCGCCGATCGCGTGAAAGGCTTCACCAAATAATCATCAGCACCCAACTCCATCCCTTGACGGAAATCATCTTTAGTAGATTTAGCAGTCAAAAACACAAACGGGATCACTGCTGTTTTAGGAGATCTGCGTAGGTATGCTAAAACGCCTAAACCATCTAACTCAGGCATCATCACATCGCAAATGATCAGATCGGGAATTCGTTCTTGTGCTAGCCGTACCCCAACTGAACCATTTTCAGCACCGATAACATCAAATCCTTCCGCCTCTAAGATGTCTAGGATCACCTCTCGCATATCCTGTTCATCTTCGATTACTAAAACCTTTACCATTTTGGTTACCCTTGTGTGAGTGGAAGAATGACTGTAAATGTTGTGCCTACATCAACAGCACTATTAACTGAAACCT
>CBIHQL010000405.1:0-4547 GCA_966211855.1 uncultured bacterium | reverse complement strand
CATTATCCAGCATTTACCGACGCTTCTGTCAGTTGAATGGCGAGATTAAACCGTGGCTAAGCATGGTCAATTTTGGCGATCTGCTCTACATTCCGGGCGATCGCTCCCTCTGCCGCGATTGTTCTTTATTTCTCCTCACTGTGCGGTTTCATCAGCGTGTTCCAAGCAGTTTTGGCAGTATCTGCTAAGCGAACGCCCACCGATTCGATTTCGCCCAGAATGACATGCCAACTTTTGTCAGCTTCTTTTTGTAAGGTTTGGATGGTTTGCTCTAGGCGCTGTGGGTCGATCACCAACTGGCTTTGCTCAATGGTTTCTCGCGCTTGCCGAATCGCTTTTATGTAAGCGTCTTGGCTGAGGGTGCCTGCTGCCTGAATTTCAGATTGTGCCCGCTTTTTGATGGCCTCGATCAACGCTTGGGTTTCGCGCTGAACTTCGTTAGCCTCTCCGTTGGGTTCAATTTCGACGATCGCTTCGGTTTGCGAGGTGACGATCGCTGTGTTGTCGCTAGAGGTTGATTCGGGATGAACCTCAACAACGACGGAGTTTTCTGCATTCATCGGTTCAGAATCCATAAGGGGCCTCCAGATTTGGTAGGGCTAATTAACTCTGACTGCTGATTAATACAATTGGCGCGATCTCTAGCTCCAATCTAACCACTTTGCCAAGATTCGGCAGGTGCGCAGAACACAGAATCATGACACTGCTGGCTGCGATCGCAATTCTTTTGCTTGCCAAGACCTGTATTTTCTTCAACAGTATGGGCATTCGTTTGGAACGCTGGAGAATTTTCTGTGCTGCAAGACCCTACATTTCGAGTACCGATCGCGATTAGTTTAGGGGCGATCGCGGGGGCGTTGAGCCGTTATTATCTGTCGGTGTGGTTTGCGCAGCGGTTTGGCATGGGCTTTCCCTATGGCACGTTTTTTATCAATCTCACCGGTTGTCTAGCGATGGGCTGCTTCACCACCTTGGCCTTTGAGCGCATTCTCAACATTTCGCCAGAAGTGGGGCTGTTAGTGACGACAGGTTTTTTGGGAGCGTACACGACGTTTTCGACCTACGGTTTAGAAACCTACGATCTGTTGCGTAGCGGTAACTTTGTCATGGCGGGTCTGTATGGCTTGGGCAGTACTGTGTTGGGGGTAATTGGGGTGCAATTGGGCGTGCTGTTGGCGAGATCGCTGAAGTAGATTCTCAGCCCGCTTCCCCGTAGACTGAAGGCAAGTGATATCTGCTGGGCTTGAGAGAATCTGCCTTGACTGAGAAAAACACCTCACCAATTCAGACTGGCTCCCGCCAAGAACCGCGACAATGGGGGCGATCGCAGCTCCAAATTTTGCTAGAGCAAGGCAATCTCTCAGAGGCTAAAGCGCTGTTAGAGCCGGTGCAACCTGCTGACATTGCCGACGCAATTGAAGGGTTACCAAAAACCATGCAGGCGATCGCGTTTCGGTTGTTGCCCAAAAATGAAGCGATCGTTGTTTACGAATATCTCGACTCTAGTATCCAGCAATCTCTAGTTGAAGAATTTAAGCGGCAAGAGGTGCTAGAGATTGTAGACCAAATGTCACCCGACGATCGCGCTCGGTTGTTTGATGAGTTGCCCGCCAAAGTGGTGACTCGTCTGCTCGAACAACTCAGCCCGATGGAACGGAATGCCACGGCTCTGCTCTTGGGGTATGCAGCAGGCACCGCAGGCCGGATCATGACCCCTGAATATATCTCTCTTAAAGAGAGTTGGACGGCGTTTCAGGCGTTAGAGCGAATTCGCAGTGTTGCGAAGTACACCGAAACCATCTATTACCTTTATGTCACCGATGCTGCCCGTCGTCTGACCGGAATTCTTTCATTACGAGAATTAGTCATTGCCCAACCCCAGCAATTGATTGGCGAAATTATGACTCGCGATGCCGTCTGTGTGCAGACCGACACCGACCAAGAAGAAGTAGCACGCCTGATTCAACGCTATGACTTTTTGGCTGTTCCGGTAGTAGATACAGAACAGCGGCTGGTTGGCATTGTCACCGTTGATGATGTAATCGATATTCTCGAAGCCGAAACCACCGAAGATATTTACGCCCTGGGTGGTGTGCAGTCAGACGGTGATAACTACTTTCAAACCAATCTCTGGACTGTGGCGCGGCGGCGAGTTGTTTGGCTGTTTGTCTTGCTGCTAACCAACACAGTGACAGGCACGATTATCAAATCTCAAGAAGCGGTTTTGCAACAGGTGGTAGCGCTAGCGGCGTTTATTCCGTTATTGACGGGCACAGGGGGGAATGTCGGTGCTCAATCTTCTACAGTGGTGATTCGTGGGTTAAATACAGACGAAATTCGCGTCCGTGGGGCTTGGCAAATTGTTTTGCGTGAGGCAATGGCAGGAGCACTACTGGGGTTGATTTTGGGTTGTGTCACTACCGTCTGGGCTTATTTATTGCAAGGCGATCTCTCGGTGGCGATCGCAGTGGGCGCGAGTTTGGTCGCGATCGCTCTGCTGGCTTCTGTTTCTGGCTCTGCTTTACCGTTTGTGTTCCGTTCTTTAGGTCTAGATCCAGCACTCATGTCGGCCCCATTCATCACCACAGCGGTAGATGTATTGGGCGTTTTAATTTATTTCAACCTAGCGCGCTTGATTCTAGGTCTATAAGGCTTAGCGCTGCTCGACACAAAAAAGTGAAGACCCCTATGAGCCTTCACTAGACCTCCTGCGTGAATACTTTGCGGCCCCCTCCCGTCCCCCAAAACTGGGGGAAGCTCCATTAAAGCCCCCTAAATTTGGGGGGTTAGGGGGGCTAGTTTTGATTCGTGCAGGAGGTTTACTGATGAGCAAGCGCAGCCTTTTCGCAATAATCATGCCCAAATTTTAAAGTTTTCTTGCCTGTCAAAGCAGCCTTAGTTGTGTATCTGCATCGGGGTCTAGCGCTAAACGGGAAGGGGTAGGTTCTACTTCTGTACCTTCGGTCGGGTTGGGCAAGATAGGTTCATCAGGAGATAGCAGGTGGTGAGCAGCGTGCAGAAGCTCGGTGTGAATGTCTTGCAAGTCTTCGCGGTTTTCTAAATAGGCTTTGAGTGCTCCCAACGGGTCGATGCTACCACCAGCCCCAAGTTCGGGTAAGCGGGGGCGAGCCAGTTGGCTAACCAGTTCGGGGTGAATGGTGTAGCTGTGGGCAACACTGAGGGCTTCATGGATCGGGGCACTATCGATTTGATCGAGTTGATCAGAGCGCAATTGATAGATTAAGCGGACAACCGCATCTTGAAGTTTTTCGGGTTGAAGTGCCTTCATCAATATGGCTTGCGGATCCTCAACTTCGGATATATCAACCTTAATTGTGCGGAAAGGACGAACAGGTAGCGGGCAAAATTCTAGCTGAGTGCGACCCCGCTCTACCTCGACCAACATAAAGCCTTTGTCTTCTTTTTCTTCGCTGAAATCTACCCGCTCAATACTGCCGGGATAGACAATAGGCGGTTGCTCACACAGTACTTGATGGCGATGCACATGCCCCAAAGCTACATAGTCAAAGCAAGGGCGAGTCAACAACGACAGGGGAATTGTAAACCCTTTCCCTACTGCCAAAAATCGCTCAGCTCCATAAAAAGCGGTATCCGCCATCAGGTGAGCTAACATCACCGTCGGGATTTCGGAGTCTAAACGGCGAATTTCTCCCTCTAACGCCACTCGCAAGCGATCGATTAACAAGTGATTGACATCAGCCATCGATAGCCCTTCAGTCTCAGGGCGAGTTAGCAGTGTCGAACGGGTCAACCACGGCAGCGTAATCACTTGAATCGGGCCATTACGGGTCTGAATGGTATGGGTTTCTAGGCGATCGCCCACCACAAACCCTGGCACCCCCAACGTGCGATAAATGCACAGACTGGCTCCCCCTTGGCCTTGAGAGTGCTGATCGTGATTGCCCACCAACAACACCGTCGGAATCTCGGCATCGACTAAGCGGCGAAATTGACTCGCAAAGGCTTCTTGGACGATCGGCGGCGGCGTGGCATCTGGGAAGGCATCTCCCCCAAACAGCACCAAATCGACAGGCTCGGCGATCGCTCGGTCAATGCAACGGCTGAGGGTTGCGACAAAATCTTCGAGGCGCGTATTCAACCCAGTTTCAGGGTTAATCCGCCCGTGCGAGAAACCACTGCCCAAATGAATATCAGAGAGATGGAGAATTTTAATCACAAGCTGTAGGGAGTGAGTCGATAAAGCCAAGTTGCGGCGCGATCGCAGGGTGTTGATGAGAGATCGCTTGCTCTGATGCTACCGTGACTGATTCAAAAACGGGGCAGGTCGTGCGATCGCTTGCTGGAGTTAGGAAGATGACATGCAGCCAAAACTTGCCACAATAGGCTTAACGAAAATGCTGCTTTAACGTCGAGGGGAGTTGCAATGCGGGAAGAACTAGGGGGGCAGACGAACCAGCAAAAACAGCGGGCTGGATCTCTAGCAGTAGTGTTAAGCTTAATGCTCTGTCAAAGCGTGCTGGGGGTGGCTTTAAACTCTGGGGTTCAAGCTCAAGAGGCAGAATTAC
>CBIHQL010000404.1:0-4556 GCA_966211855.1 uncultured bacterium | reverse complement strand
GCATTGGTTCACCCTCGCCCAAACTCACACCAATGCGGCGTCTTCTGCGGCGACGATTAGCTCCACCCCGTTCTTGATAGCTGGGGTGATTCATCAAGTCTGGTTCCAACCCCTCGTCTGAGCCATAAAACTCAGAATCGGTGCTCCGTGCTTCGACAACACTCTCTCTGGGGGCAGGTGGTTCACTCGCAAAAGGCTCGCGAATGCGGGTGCGGGGTTCTACCGTCGAAGAGCCGGAATATTCGCGATAGCCAGAAGCAGCCGGACGCTCGACAAATTCACTGTCGTGAGTTTCACCGGGCAAATGAACAAGATGACCTAGCCCACCACAGGTTTGGCATGCACGACCAAAGAGTTCGTAAATATTTTGGCCTTGACGCTTGCGGGTTAATTCAACCAGGCCCAGTTCTGAAAGTTGAGCAATTTGAGGTCTAGATTTGTCGGCTTTAATCGCCTTATTAAAATGCTCAAGAACCTGCAATTGGTCTCGGCGGGAATCCATGTCGATGAAGTCAACAATGATTACCCCAGCAATGTTGCGTAGCCGGAGTTGACGAGCAATTTCGGTTGCTGCTTCACAGTTAGTCCACAGCACTGTCTCGCGGGCGGTAGCAGAGCGGGTGAAGGAGCCGGAGTTAACGTCAATAACGGTTAGCGCTTCAGTTGGCTCAATGATGATATAACCGCCAGAGGGTAGATCAACTCTAGGTTTGAGGGCTTCGCGAATGGCGGCGTTCACTCGGAAGTATTCCAAAATCGGAATGCGATCGCGGTGCTGATCGATCAATACTCCCTGAGGCGATCGCCCACCGCTCCAGTTGAGTAGGTGTTGCTTCACCCGCTTGAGTCCGGTATGAGAATCAACCACAATGCGATTCACATCTCCGGTGTACATGTCTCGCAAGACACGTTGGATAAAGTCATCATCCCGGTTCAAGAGCGCCGGAGCCCGGGTAGAGCTGGCTTCTTGTAAAACTGCTTCCCACTGTTTTTGCAGGTTTTCCAAATCTTCCAGAATGGCATCTTCAGCCATGCCTTCCGCTTCTGTACGTACCAGTAGCCCCATACCAGCGGGCTTGATCAAAATCGCCAGGGCACGCAGACGGTTACGCTCGTTTTCATTGCGAATCCGCCGCGATAGGTTCACCCCTTTGCCGTAGGGCATCAATACTAGATAGCGGCCTGGGAGGGTAATATTTCCGGTCAGGCGTGGGCCTTTGTTACCCGTCGGTTCTTTCATCACCTGAACCAGTACTTTTTGTTGCGGAGCCAAAAGTTCGGTGATAGAACCTGCTGAGCGTCTTAACCGGAGGGGGCCAAGATCGGTGACATGAATAAAACCGTTGCGTTCAGAATCTCCAATGTTGACGAAGGCTGCATCGATACCGGGGAGAACGTTTTCCACAACGCCTAGGTAGACATCACCGATTTGATGGCTGCCGGTTGCAACAATTAATTCTTGAATCTGATCTTCAGAAAAAACAGCAGCGATGCGATGCTGCTCGGCAATAATAATTTGTTTTGGCATTCAATTTCCTCAAAAACTGGCAGCAGTAAAGGCACCACGATACTTACGCCTCTAGACTTTGCTGACTTGAAACAGACTTTAGACAAAAACAATAACCAGGGGCCAACATCTCAACGAGGCGAGATGTGTGACGGTGACGGGGCAGCAAAATAGAGCAAACGATAACTGAGTTAAGCAATCAGAAATCAGGGGATAGCAAGTTCGGTAATCGTGAACAGTACCTTGCCCATGAGACGGAGGTGCTGAACTAGGCGAAATCGTAGTCAGGAGAAAGTCTTTGAGAAACGGATAAGAACACACCTTGCTGGTCCGCTCTGCGGCAACTCCAAGGGATTCTGTTCTACAGCCGCCTCTATCTGAGAAGCATTATAGCGTGCAGATACTTTAATGCGACTCGACGAACTATCAGCGATATCAATAAGCATACACCCTCCTTTCATAATCCATGCAAAAAGGTGCCTCAGTTTTAGATCTGAAGCACCCTGAAGATTAGTGAGTCGGCGATCGCGCTAGGTCACTACATTAAGCTGTCGTCGCAAATAGTAGTTGTTGACGGTGGGTGTGCAGCAAGTGCAACTCTCGCTCGGCTACTTGTTCGAGCATGAAGACAACCTGTTCGGGTTTTAATAGCGTGCCATCATTGCGGCAGCTACCGACATAGCGCACCCCAACCACTCCGGTTGTGGGGTTAAACTTCTCAGGTACCACTTCTAGGTCAAAGAGGCGATCGCGCAAGTTAATTTGTTGCTTTTTACCAGATTTGGTTGTTTGTTCCCAGGAGATGTTGTCTTGAGCTTTGATGGCTGCGACCCAGGCTTGCCACATTTCTAAACTTGGAGGTGTAGCTGCTGGCTGCTCAGTTGTTTCGGTTGTCGCAGAGGTGATCGTAATCAAGTATTCTGCTTGCTCTAAAAGCTGTGTGGCAGAAGGTGATTGCCGATCCACGACTTCGGCGTGATAAATGGGCACATCCGCAGGTAACTGGGCGACTAAAGCTTGGCGGAAGGCTTCAATCTCAACCTCGCGGGTCAGCTCAAAGTCAACCACCTCACCAGAACTGGTCGCTCCTAAAGACAGAGCATTGGCGATCGAGATGCGGGGGCTGGGGTGGAAGCCGTTGGTGAACGCTACCGGGAGAGCGGCACGTCGCACTACCCTGTCCCAGAGACGAGCCATATCTAAGTGACTGACCAATGCCATATCACCTAGCTTGCCAAACCAGACTCGAATGCGTTGGACGCGGGCTTGGTCAGGGGTGAAGTGGCCTTTAAATTCGGGGATGGCTGGCGGCGGAATCACGATGTTGTGCCCAAAGTCAGGGCCGCAAACACCGCAGTGAGAACAACCTTCAAAGGAGCAATCGGGGACGGTAGCGGTCGCCAACGCCCGTAAAAGGTCGTCTTTGAGCCATTGTTTTTCAATGCCAGTGTCGAGGTGATCCCAAGGTAGAGGGGCATCGAGCCGAGCCTGGGTGTCTGCCTCAGAGGTGGCTGTGTCGGTGTGGTCAATTAAATTCCATTCACCAGATTCAACCTGGCGATATTTCCAGGTCAGTCCGGCTTCAGCGATCGCTTGTGTCCACGCATTAAAGGCGCGTTCTAAGCTTTCCCACCAGGAGTCCATGCCAGCGCCCAATTCCCAGGCTCGACGTACCACGGCTGAGAGACGGCGATCGCCCCGACCGACAAAATCTTCCATTGCTGAAATCCGCACATCGGTGAAGTTCACCTTTAAATTGCGGATCCGACGGAACTCTTCTCGGAGTAAAGTTTGCTTCCGCTCAAATTCTGTTGTCGAAACTGAGTGCCACTGGAATGGAGTATGAGGTTTGGGTGTGAAGTTAGAGATCGTAATGTTAAACCCAAGCGCTTTACGACCGGGCATCCGACATTCTTGCTGTAACCAGCGGACGGTTTCGGCAATGCCAACGACATCTGCATCGGTTTCGCCGGGCAGGCCAATCATGAAGTAGAGCTTCACTTTGTCCCAGCCTTGCTCGTAAGCAGTCTTCACCCCGCGTAGCAATTCTTCGTTGGTTAGCCCTTTATTAATAATGTCGCGCATCCGTTGGGTGCCTGCTTCTGGCGCGAAGGTTAACCCAGTCTGCCGCGTACCACCGATGATGTGGGCGATATTTTCGTCAAAGCGATCGACCCGTTGACTGGGCAGCGAAAGCGAGATGTTTTCGTCCTTGAGGCGGTTCTTAATTTCGACCCCAACGGCGGGTAGCGCTAAATAATCAGAGCAACTCAGCGACAAGAGCGAAAACTCGTTGTAGCCTGTAGCCCGCATCCCTTGCTCAATCGCGTCTACCACTTGCTCCGGTTCAACATCGCGAGCAGGACGGGTAAGCATTCCGGGTTGGCAAAACCGACAGCCACGGGTGCAACCTCGGCGCACTTCAATGGTGAGGCGATCGTGAACGGTCTGGACATAAGGGACTAACCCGATCGAGTATGCCGGAATGGGTGTGGCAACCCGCCGTAAAATCCGCGCAGGCACATCAGGCCGATTGGGATGTACCGAGCCATCCGCTGCCATGTCATAAAACTGCGGTACATAGACTCCGGGCACTTGTGCTAAATCGAGCAGCAACTGTTCACGGCTAAGGCCAGCAGCTTTACCTTCTTCGATAATTAAGCCAATTTCGGGCAATAGTTCTTCGCCATCACCCAAGGCAATGAAGTCAAAAAAGTCGGCGTAGGGTTCGGGGTTAGAGGTTGCAGTTTGACCTCCCGCAAAAATCAGCGGATAACTTCCCTGCGCTACATTCCAGGGAGTTGGGGCTTGGCGCTCTTTCCAAGTCAAGGGAATGCCAGCCAGATCAAGCATTTCAAGAATATTAGTGGCCCCCAGCTCATAGCTGAGACTGAAGCCCAAAATGTCAAAATCAGGAAGCGATCGCCGTGACTCTACAGCAAACAACGGCGTTTGAGTTTGGCGCAGCTTGGTCGCTAAATCTGGGGCTGGGAGATAGGCGCGATCGCACAGTTGACGAGGCTGGGCGTTCAGAATGTTGTAGAGAATG
>CBIHQL010000403.1:0-4601 GCA_966211855.1 uncultured bacterium | reverse complement strand
GCCTTACAGCGGGTTTCACTGGGACGAACCACACTCGTCTGTAGGGGCGAACGGCCGTTCGCCCCTACGATGTGGCAGACTCATCTGAGAACTGCTGTAAGCCCCTTTTCTTTCAAAAAGTGTAGAGAGAATTTATCCTACACTGGAGACAGCTTTGTCAGGAGTGAAGCAATGGTGCGCTTAAGACTTTGGCAATGGATCGTTTTGGCATTACCGATCGCAACAATTGTCGGCTTCTTGCTCATTGCCGCCGGACATAGCATTCACGAATGGAGGCTGAATTGGATTTGGGCTGTCTTTACATTCATGTTGGTAGGATGGCGGTGGCTGCTCGTGCGATGGACTCAACCCGCGGTCAAACAGTTAGAAGCTGTCATGGCTGAGGTCAACGCCGAACTCGAAGCATCTGTCAGCGAATCGGCTACATTGCCCGCAAGCCAAGACACCGTGAGTCGAGCCGAAACTGCACTCCGAGACATTCTGCAAACAGCTCAAAACGATCGCCCACTATGGGAAGATTGGGCAACTTTCTGGGAGCGCTGCCAAGCAGTTGTAGTCGCGATCGCCCACATCTATCACCCAGAAACCAAATATCCCTTACTCAATATCTATGTGCCCCAAGCGTATACTCTGATTCGGGGCACAGTTGACGATTTAGACCAGTGGATGCAAAAGCTGTCACCTGCGCTCAATCAAGTCACCGTTGGGCAGGCATATCAAGCTTATGAAGTCTATCGCAAACTTGAGCCCTCAGCTCGCAAACTCTTAAAGGTCTGGAACTGGGCGCAATGGGTCTTAAATCCAGCCGTCGCCGTTGCCAGACAAGCCAGCCAACAGTCTAACAATCAGGCTACCCAGCAGTTGTTGGTGAACTTAAACCAGATGTTGCGAGAAGCAGCCCTGCGTAATCTCTGTCGGCAAGCGATCGCCCTCTACAGTGGCATGACACCCACTCTCGAAACCTCAACCGCTCAGCCTGCTCTCCCCAAAGCAAAAACCCAAACTCTCAAAGAAATTCTCGCTACTGCCGAGCCTGTCGAAACTGTTGCTGAGAAACCTGTCAACATCTTGCTCGTGGGTCGCACCGGAGCTGGAAAAAGCAGCTTAATCAATACTCTTTTCCAGGCCGACCTTGCAGAAGTAGATGTCTTGCCTAGCACCGATCAAATTCAAAATTATTACTGGCAGTCAGCCACCGGAGAATCTTTAACGCTGTGGGATACGCCGGGATATGAGCAGGTCAACCGCAACGATCTCCGAGAATTAGTACTCGACTATGCTACCACCGCTGATCTCCTATTGCTCCTCACACCAGCCCTTGATCCAGCGTTGCAAATGGATGCCGACTTTCTCAAAGATATGAAAGTTGCTGTCAATGATCTACCGATTATCACAGTGGTTACGCAAGTAGATCGCCTGCGCCCTGTACGTGAGTGGAACCCGCCCTATGACTGGCAATGGGGCGATCGCCCGAAAGAGAAAGCAATTCGAGAAGCGACCCAATACCGAGCTGAGTTGTTGGGTGAGTTTTGCGATCGCGTCATTCCTGCGGTCTTAGCCGATCGACAAACTAACCGAGCTGCTTGGAATGTAGATGCTCTCTCCATATCTCTCATCGAAGCGATCGCCCCTGCCAAGCAACTCCGTCTCGCCCGCTTTTTACGCGATTTAGAGGCTCGTACAGTCGCTGCTGCCAAAATCATCGATCGCTATACATTTCAAATGTCTACTACTCAGGGGCTAACCGCTCTCCTCAAAAGCCCCGTCCTCCGGTTTGTGTCTACCTTGGCAACGGGTTCACCGACCTTAGCCTATTTATTGATGGAACAAATTCCTGTTGAGCAACTACCGATTGTGATTGGCAAGTTGCAAATGGCCTACGATCTCTTTTCATTACTCAATGAAGGAGATCACAATCTACTTAATTTCGATCTTCGTTCTCTATGGCCTTTGTTGTTAGAAAACCCAGCCTCACCCGATCGCAACGCCTGGGCTTTCGGTCATGCTTTGGTAGAGTATTGGACTAAAAAACTCTCAATTGAACAGTTGCGATCGCGGTTTGAATTTTATGTCCAACAAGCAGAATCGTAGAATGAAAGCATGTATGCGACGAGTAAATCAGTAGGGGCGAAGCATTTGGGTATGGTTTCCACAATAGTGCAGAGGATAACTACCAAATGCTTCGCCCTTACCTTATGATGACTCACGTCATTGCTAACGCCGTTGCTGGAGAAATTGACCAGCCAAGGAGAGAGCGTCACCCACATCCACGTCTCCGTCGCGATCGCTGTCTAAAAAGGAGCTGAGAACCGAGTTAGAACCTGCACCACCTTGGTTACTCGCCCCCGACTGCAAGAGTTGGAGCACAATAGGTACAAGAACTGGCAATAAAGACTGAATCGTTTGGGCATTTAACCCCGTTCTTTGAGCCGCCTCTAGAGAAACTTGCTGCTGTTGTTGCGGCGAAAAGATCGCTTGCACCGCATTGAGGTTGGGGTTGGTGCCACTATATTGATTGACGATCGCCTGGGTTTGTTGAGGGCCAGCGATCGCTTGTTGCTGTTGTAACGAAGAGCGAATATGGTTACCAACCACAGATAAAATTGCCTGAGTGGTGCTGGGGTTCATACCTTGGTTGCTTGACAACTGCTGCACCGCATTCAAAACCATACCCATTTGATCTGGGCTAGCTTGTTGACTGGGGTTGTCGATCGCACTAACAATTTGATCAAAAAGTCCCATCTCTTCTAATCCTATTAAAGACGATATCCTTCACACTTTTATGTAAAGGTTTACGTCTGCTATTTCTAACCTCTTGAGGCAGATTTTGGCAAGTGAACTGCTCAAACACTCAACAGTCAAACGCATTCAACGGTGACGATCGCTAGTTATCGAATCTCTGCGATCGCTCACTTGCTCAAGATCTGGGCTAGGACGGGTCGGATTTAGATTGGGCTTGAGGATTAAGCTCACGCCAACTGCCCACGCGATCGAAGCTGCCCATCCGGCAAGAATATCGCTCGGATAGTGAACTCCTAAATACAGCCGAGTCCAGCCAATTAGCAACACAAATAGAGCACCACCCACAATCACAGGCCAGCGCCATCGAGTATGCCACGACAAAATCACTAAAACGGTCACAAAGACCATGCTCGACATCGCATGACCGCTTGGGAACCCATAGTCAAATTCAGGCGCAGGAGAGACCCAAAGCTGAGGGCGCACGCGACGTAGAAGAGTTTTGGCAGCCCGGTTGAGGACAATACTACCGAGGAGGGTGATGACTAGATATGCCAGCGATCGCCAACGCCGACGTTTTAGCAAAAACCAGGAGAGCAAAAACGACAGAGGAAATACACCCCAAAATACTCCTAAATGGGTAGCAGCGATCGCGAATTGATCAAGAAATGGACTGGCGGTTTGGCGAATGGCTAATAAAACCGGAACATCCCAAGGGAAACCTCCTTCATTCTCCCAAACGTCTTCTGCTAAGTTGCCAAAGATGGTGAGGGGGAAGAAGACACCAAGCAATAGCAATAGCAAGGCCGAGCGATGACGACTCCAGACATGTTGGAGAAAGTGCCAAAATCCCTGGAGTAATCGCCCCAACCTAGCCCGACTCAGCATAATGTTTGCTCAGACACATTTGTATTCGATTATAAGAAAAGATTAGCGGCGGCGTTGGAGGCATGGTAATGGGGAGCATACCTAACGATATCGGCGATCGCCCTAACGGCAAAAATCAGCGGCGGTCAATGGCCTTCGGCTCTAACCGATACATCTCAATACCGTCCGGTGCATTGACGTGTTCGATCGCGTTAGGCACACTCAATTTACCTATCTCACGCATAAATGCTTGACAGAAGGAACGAATACAGAGTGTTAACTCTGTCTGGTTACACCGATAGTCATCAATACACCCAAAGGTGCTAAACCGACTAATGTTGAAACCGTCTTCCATATCGTTGTAATAGATACATTCTTGACCAATTAGAGCAACAACCCAAAAGCCGCCACCTTCATCACCCCAAGGCGACAGGTTCCATTTCTGAGGCTTAATCTTGATGCGTGTCCAGAATCGGCTTACGGGTGGTTCCACTTCCATATCCACCTCTGCTGACTTGATCAACTGAAGAAGCTCGTTTTCACCGATTGGTTCCCACATAATTTCTATGAAACCTGAGTATGATTATTTTCCCATAGCTTGACCTCGAAAACTTCTACAAGCTCCTATCTCACAGTTAACCTAGCGATCGAACTATTAATTAGACGGAACTACTTCGGCCTAATCCCCCCATAAGGTAAATAGGCCGAAAACTATCGGTCTAACTACCTCCTCAGACGATTAGCCCGACTGTTGTTCCGTCTAATACGCCTATTTAGATGATGAGCCCGAATCATTCAGCATTTCTTTGGTCTAACTCACCCTTTTTTTCGGACTAATATGCCTAAAAGAGGATTAGGCCGAATCCGAGGCGCTCAAATGCAACCACAGCCTAGAAAGTTACTCGATCAAGTTCGCGATCGTTACTCGGCTAAAACACTATTCATACCGGACTGAGGAAAGTTACGCGGCTTGGATTCGACGCTATATCTTATTT
>CBIHQL010000402.1:0-4604 GCA_966211855.1 uncultured bacterium | reverse complement strand
CGCACCATAATCTAAAAGACACGGCAGCGTAGACCAAAGCGCAGTCCCCAAGAGAAACTTCAGGCTTTGACAGAGAGAGGGTTTGTTGCAAGGTGCAGGAGTATCCAGGATAGCCAAAAGTCCAATTTGCTGCCCTGCTTGAGTGAGTTGTTGTGCCATCTCAAAGGCAACTAACCCACCAAACGACCATCCGCCGATAAAATAAGGCCCCTGTGGCTGGAGTGTTTGAATTGCCTGAATATAGTAAGCGGCGATCGCTTCAATACGATTGAGTGGAGGAGCTTTACCATCCAGTCCCAATGGTTGTAACCCGTAGAAACTGCGATCGCTACCTAGATAATTCGCTAGCTCCAGATAGGGGAATACCACTCCAAACATAGGATGTACACAAAAGAAGGGAGGCTGGTTGCCACCGAGAGTCAACGGCACTAAAGGAGATCTAGATGCAGTAGGAGATTGAGCAGAGGCAAGAGTTTGATGGGTGAGTGGCGGAGAGGTTGAGAGCGTCTGAATCAGAGAGCCGTTAGTTGATAGGGGCGATCGCTGACGACGAAATGTAGACCGCTCAAGGCAAACCAAGGGGGGTATGGTTGGAGTTGAAGCAGTGTTATGCAAGGCTTCAAGAACAAGAGCTAGTTGGGCGATCGTAGGCGCTTCAAACACGCTCTTTAGCGGGAGTTCTAGCCCAAAGGTATCACGAATGCGGGAGGCCATTTGTGTCGCTAGCAAGGAATGCCCACCCAGCTCAAAAAAGTTGTCGTACCGATTTACCTGCTTTAACCGTAGTAGATCTTGCCAAATATCAATTAAAGTTATCTCTATAGGTGTTAAAGATATAGTTTCTACAGAATGATGTGCTGAGCTAGCGGTACTGAGCAAATAGATAGAATCTGTTCTCCAATTTGCCAGGATACGACGATTCACCTTACCGCTGGTGTTGAGAGGTAGCTTTTCTAAAGGTAAAAAGCCAGAAGGAACCATGTAGTCTGGTAATGTTTGCCGTAAATATTGACGCAACTCAGGAATCAGTTGACGGGCAAAGTTGGATTGCAGAGGATTGTTAGCATAACCAGAGAGTGTGTTAGCTGAAATTTGACGGGTATCCCTAGACAAACTAATTCTTGCTTCAATCCCATGCCGCGTCAACAACACATCATAGTCACCTGTATCTGTTTGTGCTGACCAAGTAATTTCCACGTTGTAAGGTAACACTGTTTCTAGGTTCCACCAATCTTGTGGATTAATGGCTAGTTCAGAAGCAGTTTGCAACAAATCTCGCATGCGTCCGACTGTCTTTGGTGCCTCTTGCTGGTCTAACCACTTTGCAGTCTTGACAGCCGTATTTAATCGACTGTTGGCAATATTGGTAATGATGAATATATCGGGTTCAACCTTAACGAGATATTTTTGGATCTCCTCAACTGTAATTGGGCTTAGTTGCCAATTGTGCTGTTCGGTTAAATCAGATGCGTGTAATACAGGTTGATGGGCATCGGTTAAGGCATTCTCTAAATGAATCAGAACGTTATAGCGAAACTGCGTCATCTCATTGTGATCATGACCCCGTGAAAGGCGAACTTGTATATGTTGAATTTTGGGAAAGCGATCGCGCAATGAATAGAAGAAATCAGGATGAATGACCAGTTCAGGTTCTTCAAATTGCGATCGCTCTACCCGTTGCTGCAACTGAGTTCTCTCTACACTAGAATCCGCCTGCACAAACTGCACCCAAGCGTGAAAGGCATTGAGTAACGGTAAACTTCGCACATCACCCACGAATAGAACACCACCCGGAGCCACAGTCTGAATTGCACTCTCCAACACTTGCATCAAGTAATCTGCGCTCGGAAAGTACTGCACAATCGAATTCAAAATCACGATATCAAACGAGGCAGCATCAATATCTATAAAATCAGTTGCCATCCGATGTAAAAGTTGTACCTGTGGCAAATTAAGCGGATCTAATTGAGTTTGGATCGAGGCAAGGGAGACTGCTGAAAAATCGGTGCCGACATAAGCTTGACAGTGAGGCGCAATTTGAAACAATAACAATCCAGTGCCGCAACCAATTTCTAGGACTCGTTTTGGTTTCAGAGCGAGAATTTGGCGCACGCGATCGCTCACCCATTCCTCCATCTGTTCTTCAGGAATAGGTGCTCCAGTGTAGCTACTATTCCAGCCTGTAGTATTGAAAATTTGATTGATAGAGGTAGATTCGGAAGTGGATTCTAATGCTGAGCCTTCGTACGTTTGGTCGTAGAGGGTTTGCCAATGTTGGATGTGTTGAATTTGTAGCGACTGAAGGATCGCTTGCTCTAAATGCTGAGAGTCGAGACTAAAATAGGCAACCAAACGTTTTTCATCAAATGTTTCTCCTAATGCAATGACCACTGCATCTTGAACTGCCGGATGGCGTTGTAGTGTTGCTTCGATTTCACCCAACTCAACTCGAAATCCGCGAATTTTGACCTGGTGATCAACACGACCGAGAAATTCAATGCTTCCATCAGGGCGATATTGGGCGCGATCGCCAGTTTTGTAGAGTGAGGAGTGGGGAGCGGGGGGTGAGGAAGAAGAGAGAGAGTTGAGTGGGTTTGGGATAAATCGCTCTTTTGTTAAATCTAAACGGTTGAGATAGCCACGAGCTAGCCCGACACCACCAATATAGATTTCACCTGGAATACCTACGGGAACTAGATTCAAATTGGCATCTAAAATATATACTTGGGTATTCAGAATTGGGCGGCCTATTGATAGGGGATGATCACCAGGATACAGCTCAGCAACTGTTGCCCAAATAGTTGTTTCAGTAGGGCCATAGGCATTAAAAAAATGCCGATTTGCTGCCCAGCGATCGATAATCTGGCTAGAGCAGACCTCTCCACCTGTAATCAATACCTGGAGATCGGGAAGTTCTGCATCAGGGAGAACTGCTAAAACCGCAGGAGTAATCAGGGCATGGGTAATTGCCTGATTTCTGAGAAACTCTAGCAGTGCGACTCCTGGCAACTGAGCAGGCTGAGGTGGGATGTATAATGTACCCCCAGACCCAAACGCTAAAGCAATCTCAAAAATCGAGGCATCAAAGCTGAGAGAACTAAATTGTAGAACTCGGCTGTTCCGGGATGTGTGCAAGACCTGTTGCTGAGCCTTGACAACATCACAGAGACCCCGATGCGTTAACAAAACTCCCTTTGGCGTACCCGTAGACCCAGAGGTATAGATCACATAAGCAAGATGATCAGGCGTTACTCTACCCTTTAAGCTATCTGCTCTAATAGGTTCACTAGAGTTATGTGTTGGAGAATATTTTTGATCTAAACAAATAACTTGCGCCTGCGATCGCGGCAGTTTTTCAACCAGCCAAGACTGGGTCAAGAGAATTGCTACCTGTGTGTCATTAAGAACAAAGTGGAGGCGATCGCTGGGATAGTTGGGATCTAGCGGCACATAAGCACCCCCAGCTTTGAGAATTCCCAAAATAACAATCATCATGTCGGCAGAGCGCTCTACACAAAAGCCGACAAGGGAATCAGGTTGAACCCCCATTTGTTGTAGAGTTTGTGCCAATTGATCGGCTTTCTGGTTTAATGCTTGGTAAGTCAGAGATCCCTGTCCTGAAACGAGTGCGATCGCTTCTGGAGTTGATTCCACTTGGATTTCAAAGATTTGCTGGAAGCAAAGATCTAGTTGATTTTCCGTGTCGTTCTGGTTCCACTCCACAATTTGCTGACGCTCTGTGGGGGTCAGTAAAGGAAGATCTGATAATCGAGTATCAGGATTAGCGACGATGCCTGCCAACAAAGTCTGAAAATGACCAATGAGACGACCAATGCGATCGCGCTCCAATAAGTCTGTACTGTAAGAGATAAAGCCACTTAAACCCTCTTGAGATTGCCATAAGCTCCGCAGGCCGTGATTGGGTTCCCAAAGATGAACTTCCAGGTCAAAGCGGGTGCTACTAGACTCTAGAGGGGCAGGTTCTAGTTTTAAGCCCGGTAGCTCCAGCGACTGCATTGGCGCATTTTGAAGGGCGAAAGCAACCTGAAACAACGGATTATAGCCGAGATCGCGATCGGGGTCTAACTCCTCAACCAATTTCTCAAATGGTACATTTTGATGCTCATAGGCTGCTAAAGCGACATCCCGCACCTGTTCTAGCAATTCGCGAAAGGTAGGATTGCCAGACAGATTGACACGCATCACCAGACTGTTCACAAAAAAGCCAATCAATCCTTCCAACTCGGTGCGATGACGGTTTGCGACAGGAGAACCGACTGCAATATCCTCCTGTCCGGTGTAGCGATATAGCAACGTTTGGAATGCTGCCAGTAGGGTCATAAACAGCGATGTCCCTGCCTGCTGGCTCAAACTCTCTAACGCCTGGGTCAGTGTTGGAGATATTTGTAAGGGATAGGTCGCACCCCGGTAAGTTTGCACTGAAGGACGGGGGCGATCGCTGGGCAACTCTAAGCTTGGCAGATCTTGTAATTGTTTGCGCCAGTAAGACAACTGTCTCTCTAGTATCTCTCCCTGTAACTCACGACGCTGCCAGCAAGCAAAATCAGGATATTGAATCGGCAAAGGAGACAAAACAGGCGATC
>CBIHQL010000401.1:0-4626 GCA_966211855.1 uncultured bacterium | reverse complement strand
TTTCATCTTTGATGACGGTGCTCTTGAGGAGATATCCACGACCCAAGGCGAGATTAAAGATTTTATCCATTGATCGGCCTCAAAATTGTTCGACTTTGTGCTTTGATAAACTTCAGTATCGGTTGATCCGGTGGTATACTCATCCGCTAAGTTGCTCAACCTAATCCGCTAGATGTTGCAACCACAAGCTTAGAGACCGAGCGTGCAAGGGTACAATTGCCTAAATTTTCCGAGATATTCGCTTCAATGGCCTATGCCTCAACAACCCATTCCCGATCCTGTTATTCTGCCGCTCTCAGCCATTTCCACACCTCAAACTTTTGGGGAACCGCATCCTCAGGCGACAGATCCACGATATTTGCAGGTTGATGAGTTTTTGCAAACGCGATCGCTATCAATTAATAGTCAGCGGGCTTACCGTCAAGATTTGCAGCGGTTTCTTACCTGGGCGCAAACCGGGTGGGCACAGATCACCCAGCGACAAGTGGCTCAATTCAAAACGTATTTAATTCAAGAAAAGCAACTTGCTCCAGCAACGGTGAACCGCACCTTAACGACGCTAAAAAAGTTCTATAGCTGGTTAGCAGAGTCCGATCAGGTATCAAAAAATCCCACAACAGCGGTATCTTTGCTGAATTTGACAGAGCCGGAAGCTCAAGATTTGAGTCAGCAGGAAGTTCAGCAAATTCTCGCGATCGCCCAAGATGGAGCGTTGGCTGAGCGGGATGTGGCGTTAATCTCAGTGCTGCTACATGGGCTGCGGGCTGAGGAAGCTGCTGCATTGAACATCAAAGACTATGATGGAACCCGCTTGCAGATCCGTAGAGAGCACCATCCTCCAGGGTTCGTTCCCTTAAAAGCCCAAGCACGGCAAGCCCTAGACGTTTATCTGGCTTGGCGACAGCAACAGGGAGAAGCTATGAGTGGCGATCGCCCGCTTTTTATCTCCTATTCTCGGCGGAGTCAAGGCCAGCGGTTGAGTTATTGGGGCATCCGTAATGTGGTAGATCGAATTGCCAAGGTAGCCAATATTTCTTTATATACTCATCGCTTCCGACATACATTTGCTACCGATTTAGTGCAAAAGGGGATGAACGCCCACCACATCATGACCTTGACAAGGCACAAGTCGCTGCAAAGCTTTCGACGTTATGCCAAGCAAAGCGATCAGTTGACGGCAGAGCAAGCATTTTATCAAGCGATCGCAGAGGAGCCAGCAACCAAAACAGACTGATGACTAGCAGCCAATTACTATGCTCCTGACTCGGAATGCTCTTGATTCTGAGCAATTTGGATCTCTTGGATTAAAGCTGCTTGGACTCGCTCATACTCGGCTTCTATGGCAGTAAAGAGAGGCAGAAGCTCTACCATTGTCGTTGATGTGGGCTGACTCATCGCTTCTAGGTTGGCGCAGAGTGAGGCAAGCGCGATCGCCCCCACCATCGCACTATTGGACTTCAGAGAATGAGCTGCGTCGTGTAAAGCTATCCAATCTGTTTGCCCAATGGCAGTTTGCATTATTTGCAAGTGTTTAGGAGTTTCAGCAAGATAACAAGTAACCACTTCCACGAGAAAGGGGACATCTCCTAAAAGGGTACACAATGCTTGGAGAACTGTACCATCGATGGTTACTGAAGATCTGGAGGTCTGAGGTAAGCTAGGCAAAGATTGCAAAGGTCGGTTACTACCTGAAACACCAGAACCAGGGGAATCATTCATAGCTAGTTTCTCAAGAAGGCAATCAGGCGAGGAGCAGTAATAAAATGCTATCTCAACAAAGAAGTCTAGTCTCCTTGCCCATGTTGCTTTCTCTAAGCGACCTGAAGGCCAAAACTCCTAGAGCAGGAACCCTAGGAGGTATTCAATGATAAAGCAATTTAGGCTGCTTCTAATTGCTGAGAAGCATTTTGCAGGATGGAGGTCATTACCTCTGCGGGAACCGGGCGACTAAAGTAAAACCCTTGACCTTCATGACATCCCCTATGGCGCAGGTATTCAAGCTGCTCTTTGGTTTCTATCCCCTCTGCTGTAATGCTTAACCGTAGACTTTTTGCTAAGGCAATAATTGCATCAGTCACAGTGGCATTATCAGGGTTAGACGTTATATCTTGCACAAACGAGCGATCGATCTTGAGCAAACTGACAGGAAACTGCTTGAGGTAATTGAGAGAAGAGTACCCTGTGCCAAAATCGTCTAGAGCCAACAAGATACCTAATTTCTGTAATTGCTCTAGGGTAGCAATTGAGTGTTGTAGATCAACCATCAAAGCGCTCTCTGTAACTTCCAGTTCTAGGTAATCTGCCTCCAATTCTGTCTCTGCCAAGACCTGTTGAATCATTTCCACCAGATCGGGTTGTTCTAGCTGCCGAGCTGACAAATTGACTGACATTCGCATCGGCGGCAATCCAGCCAACTGCCAAGCCCGACCCTGAGCACAAGCCGTCCGTAGTACCCATTCTCCTAAAGGTACGATTAGACCATTGGCTTCAGCAATCGGAATAAACTTAACAGGAGAAACAAACCCAAGAGTAGGATGCCGCCAACGTACTAGCGCTTCTACTGCGGTCACTTGACCACTTTGTAAATCAATCAAAGGTTGATAGTACACCTGCATTTCTTGGCGTTCTAAAGCTCCATACAACTCATTCTCTAACGCCAACCGCTCTTGCAATTGAGCAGCAACCTCAGGCGAGTAGAATTGGTATTGGTTCCGTCCCTGTTGTTGAGCCCGATAAAGAGCCATATGAGCCTGCTGCAAGATAGCCTCAACCCCATGCGGCTCTTCTAGTTGATTAATCGTAATTCCTACACTTGCTGTAATCCGAATCAGCTCGCCGTTTAGAGAAAACGGTTTTGCTAAGGTGCTCAACATTAATTGAGATAACCTAACTACGCTCTCTAGCGAGGGTAGCTCTGTCAGTGCGATCGCAAATTCACCATCATTGAGATGAGCCAGAAGATCAGCGGAATTTATGCAAGGGGTTAAGCGCTGAGCCACTGAGCGCAGAAGTAGATTTGCAGTCTCCGGTGACCAAGCATGACTCAAGCCTGTGAAGTCATCAATTCCGACCAGCAAAATTGCAACTAACTTCGGCTGATTTTGAGTGAGTAACAGAGTTTGTTCCAAGCGATCGCGGAACAGATCTCGGTTGGGTAGCCCTGTTAGATCATCGTAATGACGGATGTAATCAATCAACTCATCTAATTGATGCAGTGTTTGAGAAGTATTGGTCATCAACGTCCCGGCTTCATCGACAAACTCAGTTGGTAGTTCAGGTAATGTTTTAGTTTTGAGATAGTTTTGCAAAACAGCAGAGGTCAACATCACTGGAACTAAGAGACGATGTAAGGCATAGAGAGTCGCCCCTGTGCCTATCAACGTTGCAACCAAAGCAGTCACCAGAATTCGTATCGCCATCTCTGTAGAATACGAGTTGGAGGCAATAAAAGTGAGCAATAAAGTAAGCAGAGGCACATGCGTCCCCAAAAACGCTACCACCATAATTTTGGCGATGTAGCTGGTTTTGAGGAGCCGAAACCGAGCCAGGAATGAATAGAGAAAAAGCTTGTGAGTCAGTGTCATAAGAGATGAGGAGGATTACGAACACAGATATGAGCAGTCAAGCATTTCAATAAATGGCGGTTTTGCTAAACAACAGTTCGTCAAACCATTGCGCGTATCCTATGAATACTTCTCAACACTACCGTCACCTGATGAATCCTGACCTACAATTGCTTTTGCAGTCAGATAGTAAGGTTATGCTCCCTTAGCCTAATCCCCTAGCTCAGTTCTATTCCTCCAACATCTAGCGGATAAAATTTAGCTACTTTGCTGAAGGATTTCTTACACTACGTGAAGAGTTCTAAATCTTTATAACCAAGACCGCCTGAAGCGATCGCCTTGCTTGTTGAGCCAAACAGATAAGCTACCTAGCTATTGAGCAGCAATCTATTGATTGAACGAGCGATCGCCATTGTGAGCGCAATCTGTAGAAGCCACTGGTATTAGCCCTCGTTAGCTGACGTGGCCTTTTAAGATAGCTTGATCTCTACCTGCTTGTTTGGCTTGGTAAAGTGCCTGATCAGCGGCTTGAAGTAAATCCATTGGGGTAGAAATGAGAGTTGGCATTGTTGTTACGACCCCTAAGCTAAGAGTCACAACTTTACTAGCTGTAGAACCGCTATGAGGGATTTGGAGCGCTTGCACATGGGCTCGGATACTAGATGCCACCTGCTTGGCCCCCTCATTGTCTGTATAGGGTAAAACCACACCAAACTCCTCTCCACCATAACGCGCCACTAAGTCAGTAGCTCGTTTCACCGCTTGTTGCATTGCCTGTGCCACTTGACGCAAACACTCATCTCCGGCTGGGTGTCCGTAGGTGTCGTTATACACTTTAAAGTAATCAAGGTCTGCCAAAATCAAAGAGAGCGGTTGCTGGGCTCGGATCATCCGTTGCCACTCTTGGTGGAAATATTCATCAAAACGGCGGCGGTTAGCAACTTCAGTCAAGCTATCTAGCCCTACTAGGCGTTTGAGGCTTTGATTGGCAGTCTCTAGTTGTTGTAACAACAGGGTTTGTTGTTTTTGCAGTTGAGCTTGTTGCAACAGACGACGCACTCGG
>CBIHQL010000400.1:0-4647 GCA_966211855.1 uncultured bacterium | reverse complement strand
ATTCGGCGTCCCAAGCGCATTACAGCATCGCGATCGAGCGGTACAGGATTTGAGTTTTCTTGCGCGTAACGAATCAAAGCTTGAGCCGAAGGAGATTTGCGCTGGACTAAGACTGCATCAAACAGCGGTTGACCGCAAGCCTGATCGATCGCGCGAATATGGTCAGCCACGCTATAGCCCTGAGTTTCGCCCGGTTGAGTCATGATATTGCAGACATAAATCCGGGGAACTTCACTTTGGGCGATCGCTGCCGTAATTTCGGGCACTAACAGATTAGGAATAACGCTGGTATACAAACTACCGGGGCCAACAATAATGTAATCAGCTTCTCGAATGGCTTGGAGGGCACGGGGTAAGGCGGGCGGGCTTTCAGGAATACAGCCAATCTTGACAATGCTACCCTGCGCTGCCGTAATGCTTGACTCACCCTCAATCCGCCGCCCATCAGCCAACTCAGCCCAGAGCCGCACATCACTCAAGGTTGCAGGCAAGACGCGCCCCCGTACCGCCAACACCTCAGAACTCGCGGCGATCGCTTGCTCTAAATTCCCGGTGATGTCATTCATCGCCGTGAGAAACAAGTTGCCGAAACTGTGCCCCGTCAACCCATCTCCGGCTCGAAAACGATACTGAAACAGCTCGGTCACCAGCTTTTCTTCATCAGCCAGTGCCGCTAAGCAACTGCGAATGTCTCCCGGTGGCAGTACCCCAATTTCTCGCCGCAACCGCCCCGATGAGCCACCATCATCAGCAACCGTGACGATCGCCGTGATATTAGCGCTGTAAGTCTTTAAACCCCGCAGCAGAGTAGACAGCCCAGTCCCCCCACCGATCGCCACAATTTTAGGGCCTCGGTTCAAACGACGGTGATTTAAGAGGACATCCACCAGTTCTTCATCACCGTCTGGCATCAAGACTTCGGTAATCGAGCCGAGGGTGCGGGTTTGCCCCCACAAAATCAGCAGTAACCCACAAATGACCACGAGCGGGCCGCTGATATAACTAGGAACGACTTCGGTCAAGAGTTCCAGTAAGCTTTGGGTGAGTTGAATCAGGTTATAAACCGGCGTTAGTTTTCCCCAAATGGCGAGCCCCAAGCTAGTCAACAACACACCGCCAGCACTGAGCAGCAACCACCGTTTGACAAACAGCCCTGGTGCTAACCACTTAAACCACTGGCTCAACCGTACCGACCGACTAGGAGGCCGATAGCGTGGGTCATGAGCCAGAGCGTGCAAGGCTTGTTTAAAGAGCGACATTGTCATTGCTGATTCAGGGGATAAAACAGCTGAGCCAACCACTGGAATGCATGTGACGCGATCCACACCTTTCCATTGCTTACAGCGATCAACCCGACTGGGCTGGAAAAGCAGCTCAGCAAATTGGATCTACCTAAGTGGAACTCAGGGGGGTGCCAAACCATCCAACTACGTAAGCTCAGGCGTCTTGACTGAAGACGGGTCATGAAAGTTGCGAGCAGCCAAGGGCAAGTCAGGAAGGTTAGCATGAACACACAGAGACTTGTAATCGATAGTAGCTGGTCATTGATCATCGTCAGTTGGACGAATGAAAAACGTATCAGGAGGGGTAGGGGCTCGGCAAGAGGCTTGAACTAGCTTGGCTGCTGAGAGCGATCGCTTCACCCTTCTCCGCCCTTGTTTTGAGGTTCATGAGCCACTCGGCGCGTGACTTGAATAACCCTGAGCGTTACATTTTTTGATAGACCTCTCAACTACCGACTTATGGCTGAGCCACTGATTGAACTTGACCAGACTAAGCACCTAAATGCTATGGCTGAGCCGCTCATCGAACTAAAAGGAGTGTCTAAAACTTTTGGTAACAATATTGTCTTAGACAATGTTGATTTAACCATTTACCGAGGTGAAGCGTTAGCAATTATCGGCCCTTCTGGTACGGGTAAGTCTACGATTCTTCGCATTATTGCCGGCTTGTTAGCTCCTGATGCTGGCGAAATTTATGTGCAGGGACAGCGTCGCCAAGGATTGATCGAAGATTCGCCAGACCCGATTGGCATTGGCATGGTGTTTCAACAGGCAGCCTTATTTGACTCGTTGACCGTGAATGAAAATGTCGGCTTTTTACTCTATGAGCACTCCAAGCTGCCTCGACGGCGCATTCAAGAATTAGTCAATCAAAAGTTGGAAATGGTGGGTCTTAAAGGCATTGGCGATCGCTACCCTGCCGAACTGTCGGGGGGGATGCGTAAGCGGGTGAGCTTTGCCCGTGCGATCATGGCTAACCCTGACAACCCGCAAGGTTCGCCCGAAGTGTTGCTCTACGACGAACCGACTGCTGGCCTAGACCCGATCGCTTCAACGGTAATTGAAGATTTAGTGCGTGAACTCCAGTTAGCCACCGGGGGTTGTAGTTCTTATGTGATGGTGACTCACCAAGACAGCACCATCCGTCGCACTGCCGATCGCATTATCTTCTTGTATAAAGGTCAGGTGCAATGGCAGGGCACTGTGTCAGAAATTGATACCACAAATCACCCTTTAGTCCGACAATTTTTTAGTGGCAGTATTGAAGGGCCAATCCAGGTCATTGGCTAGCTGCCTTGAAAATTTGACGTATATTTGGCGATCGGCATTTAATTTGCGTTCGCTCTACCGCAAGAGGCACAAGGCATGCGTACACGAACAATTCGAGAAGGCTCAGTCGGCCTGTTGATCTTGTTAGGTCTCGGTCTGTTGGGGGGACTCGTGCTTTGGCTGCGCGGCATGAGCTTGGGCAACAACACTTACGAAGCGATCGTCGAATTTAAGAATGTAGCCGGGTTGCAAGAAGGTGCGCCAGTTCGGTATCGGGGTGTCACCATCGGCAAAATCGCCAGTGTGCTGCCGGGGCCAAATGGCGTTGATGTCAAAATTCAGATTGCCTCCGCTGATTTCATTATTCCTCGGACTGTTGTGGTTGAGGCTAACCAATCGGGTTTGATTAGTGAGACATCGATTGATATCACCCCGACCCAAACTTTGCCAGCCAATGCGATCGCCGGCAAACCCTTGTCATCAGACTGCAATCCTCAAGTGATTGTCTGTGATGGGGGTCGCTTGCAAGGCAAAATTGGCATTAGTGTCGATGAACTGATCCGCAGCTCTATTCAGTTCGCGCAGCTTTACGGCAACCCCAGCTTTTTTGCGAATGTTAACCAAGCCACTAAAAACACTGCCGATGCTGCCGCTTCACTCACTCAACTTTCTAAAGAGGTTGCCGTACTGAGTCAGTCGGTCAAGCAAAACCTTGATACGGTCTCTACCTCAGCCGTGACTTCAGCTAATGCTGTCGGTGCTGCAGCCAACCAAATCGCAATTACCGCCAATCAAGTAAATGGTTTAGTCAACACCAATCGCAATGCGTTAACCTCCACGCTCAACAGCATTAGTCAAACCAGTGAGCAGTTACGAGCTTCGGTGCAAGGCTTAACGCCAACCCTCGATCGCTTTCAGCAAAGCACCCTGTTGCAAAATCTCGAAACCTTATCAGCCAACGCCGCTCTAGCCTCGGCTAACCTACGGGATGCGTCTAATACTCTCAACACGCCTACCAATGTGCTGATGCTGCAACAGACGCTCGATTCAGCACGAGCCACGTTTCAAAATGCTCAAAAGATTACGGCTGACCTCGATGAGTTGACTGGAGACCCAGAGTTTCGCGAGAATATTCGCAATTTAGTCAATGATTTGAGTGGGCTGGTCTCTTCTACCCAGCAGCTTGAACAACAAACTCGCGTTGCCCAGACACTAACGCCCCTGGTGACCACGATCCAAAAAAAAGCAGAGTCTGAAGATCACAGTAAGCCCAGCACCATCAATATTTCGCCAGAGTTGGCAGCTCAGTTGCAGCAGTTAGTCGAACTCTCCAACCAGCCGATGATCCCGCCCAACCAACTCACACCTCAGGCCGCGTCTGTTGCTACCTCTACCACTGAAACTCCAGCCACCAAATGATCCCAGGGATGCTTGCTGCTTTTATATCCAGCCTGTCAGCGTTTATTGCCACCAACCTGGACGATTTACTGATTTTGACATTGTTTTTTAGCCAAGATCCTCAGGTGCTACCTCGTCGGCATATTGTCTGGGGTCAATATTTAGGGTTTGCGGGTTTGGTATTGGCGAGTTTACCCGGTTTTTTCGGAGGGTTGGTAATTTCGCGCCCCTGGATTGGCTTATTAGGGCTGGTGCCGATCGCCTTGGGGGTAGGTCAGTGGCTGCAACACAACGACGAGGATGAAACTGAAGTACAGGCAGCTATTCTGCAGACCGATCGCAGTCAAGCCCAGTCAAGCGATCGCCCGTGGTGGCACTGGCAACATTGGTTTGCCCCCCAAATGGTTACGGTCGCGGCAGTCACCCTTGCGAATGGTGGCGACAATATTGGTATTTATGTACCGTTATTTGCCAGTAGTGACTTGGGCCGTTTAATCATTACTTTGTTGGTCTTTTTGGTCATGGTTGGTGTTTGGTGCTTGTTGGCCCATCATCTCGCTCAACAACCCACAATCACCAAATTTTTCACACGATATAGCAATACATTTGTTCCTATTGTATTTATCGGTTTAGGCATTTTTATTATTGTCGAGAACGGTACCTTAGCTTTGTTTACTCCTAGCCAATGACTCTAGTT
>CBIHQL010000399.1:0-4658 GCA_966211855.1 uncultured bacterium | reverse complement strand
CCTGACATTCCTGAAGAGTTGCGGGGCACCTATGCAGGCTTTGCTCACCCAGCCGCGATCGAGCATTTACAGCGCTTGGGCATTACTGCTGTAGAACTGATGCCTGTTCACCACTTTCTGGCTTATCCAGGCCATCTTAAAGATCGCGGTCTCAAAAATTATTGGGGTTATGACTCCATCAACTACTTTGCACCTTACTCAGGTTATAGTGCCAACAGCTCGTTAGGTGGGCAGGTTGCTGAGTTTAAGGAGATGGTCAAAACCCTTCACCGAGCCGGGATTGAAGTTATTTTAGACGTAGTTTATAACCACACCGGGGAAGGCAACCACCTCGGCCCGACTATCTCACTCAAAGGGATCGATAACTCCGCTTACTACCGCTTGGTAGAGGGAGATGAGCGCTACTACATGGATTTCACAGGCTGTGGCAACTCACTGAACGTACAGAGTGCTCAAGTCTTGAAATTAATTATGGATAGTCTGCGCTACTGGGTCACCGAGATGCACGTCGATGGCTTCCGGTTTGATCTCGCTTCCGCCCTAGCGCGAGAACTCTATGAAGTTGATAGCCTTGCCGCTTTCTTTGACATCATCCACCAAGACCCTGTACTCGCAGATGTCAAACTGATTGCAGAACCCTGGGATATTGGTACTGGCGGTTATCAAGTCGGCAACTTCCCAGTGCGGTGGTCTGAATGGAATGGTAAATATCGCGATACGGTGCGCGACTATTGGCGAGGTGAAGGTAGCACGATTGGCGAGTTTGCCTATCGGTTTACAGGTAGCCCTGACTTATATTTCCAAATGACAGGTCGCCGCCCGAATGCCAGTATCAACTTCATTACAGCCCACGATGGCTTCCCTCTCAATGACCTCGTCAGTTATAACGAGAAACATAACGAAGCCAATGGTGAAAATAGCCAGGATGGAGAGAGCCACAATCGCTCTTGGAACTGTGGTGCTGAGGGTGCAACTGATGACCCCAATATCTTACAGCTCCGCGAACGGCAGCGGCGCAATTTCTTGGCAACTCTGATGCTGTCTCAAGGTATCCCCATGATTTTAGGGGGAGATGAGATGGGTAGAAGTCAACAGGGAAACAACAATGCCTACTGCCAAGATAGTGAGATTTCTTGGTTCAATTGGGATTTACCGGATGACAATGAAGATCTCTTAAACTTTACCCGCGAACTGATCTACTTCCGGCGACAACACCCTGTCTTTCGGCGGCGCAAATGGTTTCAAGGTCAAGCAATTCGAGGGTCAGGCGTGAGTGACATTGCCTGGTTCAACATTGATGGTAGTGAGATGACCGATGGCGAGTGGGAAGTCGGCTATGCCAAAGCGATCGCAGTCTTTTTAGATGGCAACCAAATCCCCAGCCCTGGCCCTCAAGGTCAACGCATCAGTGATGATAGCTTCTTGCTCTTCTTTAACGCTCACTACGAAATGATTGAGTTCACGATTCCTCCCTACTTTGACAGCAAAAAATGGCAAGTGGTGATCGATACAAAGGAACCGAGATTCATTCAAGAAGATCAGATCGTGGAGAGTAGTCAAAGCATTCCTGTCACTGAGCGATCGCTCATCGTTCTGCGCCAAATTAGGTAGATCATCATGCAAATTGGAGCACGTTATTTAGGCGAACAACGCTGCGAGTTTACCGTTTGGGCACCAGAGTTAGATACCCTGGCAGTGCAGGTAGTTGCCCCCGAAAAACGCTTGATTCCGCTAGAGCGGCGCGAAGGTGGCTATTGGCAGGCGATCGCTGAGGGCATCTCCCCCGAAACCTGCTATCTCTACCAACTGAATGGGGGTGAAACTCGGCCCGACCCTGCTTCTCACCTACAACCCGAAGGCGTACATGGCCCCTCACAGGTCGTTGATCATCAGTTTAATTGGAGCGACAGCCATTGGTCTGGCGTGCCTTTAGAGAACATGATTATCTACGAACTGCACGTTGGCACCTTTACACCCGCAGGCACCTTTGAAGCGATTATTGACCGACTCGCTGACCTTAAAGAAGTGGGGGTGAACACGATTGAGTTAATGCCGATCGCTCAGTTCCCAGGGAATACCACAGGAGATGGCAGTTGTGCCTACCGAAATTGGGGGTATGACGGGGTATATCCCTTTGCAGTGCAAAACTCCTACGGCGGGCCAGAGGGATTGAAGCGGTTAGTAGATGCCTGTCACCAACAGGGAGTTTCTGTCATCCTCGACGTAGTTTATAACCACTTTGGCCCCGAAGGTAACTACATCAGCAATTTCGGCCCTTACTTTACCGAGACCTACCGCACACCTTGGGGCAGCGCTGTTAATTTCGATGACGCTCATAGCCCAGATGTGCGTAACTACTTCATTCAAAACGCTCTCTATTGGCTGAGGGAGTATCATCTGGATGGGCTGCGGTTAGATGCGATTCATGCCATTTATGACCTCGGTGCCAAGCACTTTTTAGAGGACTTACACGAGCATGTCGCAGATCTCTCTGCAGAGGTTGGACGGAAACTGTATCTGATTGCTGAGAGCGACCTCAACGACCCACGGGTGATCCGTCCAGTGGAAAAGGGTGGCTATGGCATGGATACCCAGTGGGGTGATGACTTCCACCATGCTCTCTATGCCCTCTTGACCGGAGAGCAGATTGGCTACTACCAAGATTTTGGGCGCTGCGAACATTTAGCAAAAGCTTACTGCGACAGCTTTGTTTACGATTGGAAGTACTCTCCCCATCGGCAACGCTTTCACGGTAACTCAGCCCGCGATCGCGACTTCTCGCAGTTTGTGGTCTGTATCCAAAATCATGATCAGGTCGGCAACCAGGTTTTAGGCGAGCGGCTCTCCCAGATTGTCTCCTTTGAAGCGCTAAAACTGGCGGCTGGAGCAGTATTGCTTTCGCCCTACATTCCTATGTTGTTTATGGGCGAGGAGTATGGCGAAGATGTACCGTTTATGTATTTCGTCAGCCACTCTGACCCTGATCTCATTCATGCTGTGAGAGAAGGGCGCAAGCGCGAGTTTGAAGCCTTCCACTGCAAAGGAGAAGCCCCTGATCCTGAATCTCCGGAGACCTTCTTAAAGTGCAAATTACAGTGGGAAAAGCGCAAACAAGGAAAGTATCAAGTGATCTGGTCATGGCATCAGCATTTGATCCAACTGCGCCAAACTTTGCCACCGTTACAAGAGCGCGATCGCAACCGTCTAGAAGCGGGCAGCAGTGAAGCTGAAAAAGTGGTGTGGTGGCATCGGTGGAGTGGTTCGCAACACTTGTTGTGCTTGATGAACTTCAACACAGATGATATCAACCTCAAACCCAATTGGCCTGATCAAAACTGGCGCAAAATTCTTGATTCTGCCGATGAGAAATGGTCGGGCAAGGGTGCATTAGCTCCTGAATCTCTGACAGCTAATCAGGAAGTGAAGTTGCGATCGCAAAGCTTAGTTCTCTACGAAGCATCTTGATAGTCATCAAATCAAACAATGGGGTGGGCAATGCTCACCCTCTCTGTTTAGTATCTACCCCCAGAGTGTGCCCCTCAGTGTGACTTATGAAAATTCCTACAGCAACCTATCGCATTCAATTTAATGGTCAGTTTGGCTTTGAAGACGCACGCAAAATCACCAACTATTTAGCCAGGTTAGGAATTTCTGATTTATATGCTTCGCCTATCTTTAAAGCGAGAGCAGGTAGCAGCCACGGCTATGATGTCGTTGATCCTACACAGCTCAACCCTGAACTCGGAAACCGTGAAGAGTTTGATACTTTAGTTCAAGAGTTGCAGCAAAAACAAATCGGCTGGTTGCAAGATATTGTGCCTAACCACATGGCCTATGACAGTGCCAATCAGTGGTTAATGGATGTCTTAGAGCATGGCCCCAGCTCTAAATATGTTGAGTATTTTGATATTGTCTGGAATTCACCATTTGAGAGTAGCCTAGAACCGATTTTAGTACCTCTTCTCGGCAATTTCTATGGAGAATGCTTAGAGAATGGTCAAATTCAAATCAAGTACGATCAAAACGGTTTAAGCGTTAATTATTACAGCCTCAGCATTCCTCTGCGTTTAGAGTCTTATGCAACCTTTCTTACCCACAATTTAGGCAGACTAGCCAGAACGTTAGGCCGTAGAGAACCTAACTTTATTAAACTCTTGGGGATTCTCTACTTAGTTAAAAATATTTCTACAGAGTTAACTGGCAACCAGCGGCAAGATCAGGTCGATTTTGTTAAAGGATTGCTTTGGGAGCTTTACACGGATAATCCTGATATTACAGAATTTATTGATGAGAACCTCAAGTTTTTTAATGGAGAGCCTGGTAACTCAGAAAGCTTTAATGCTCTAGATGGTTTACTCACCGATCAGTTCTTTCGTCTCTCTTATTGGAAAGTTGGAGCTGAAGAAATTAACTATCGGCGTTTTTTCACGGTCAACGAGTTGATTTCAGTCAAGATTGAAGAGCAGAAGGTTTTTAGTAATACTCACGATCTGATCTGTAGCCTGGTGAAGTCGGGTAGTTTTACGGGCTTGCGGATTGATCACATCGATGGTCTCTACAACCCTGCCCAATACATCGATCGCTTACGAGAGCGTCTCGGTGATGTTTATATTACTGTTGAGAAAATCTTACAAGTCGGTGAAGATCTACCTAACAAT
>CBIHQL010000398.1:0-4663 GCA_966211855.1 uncultured bacterium | reverse complement strand
AGCAAAACAGCGCAGCGGGTAGATTTTGCCCTGAATCAACCACTGACACCAGGTACCTCCGTCAAGACTGGTAGTGAAGTCAAAATTGATGGAACCACAGACTATAACGGCTACTACCAAGTTCATCCGATTGACGATAATACCTTTGAAGTGGAGTCTAGCCAAGTTAATGGGGCGATCGGACGATGGGAGATCTTACCCAATGAAGAAAGCCTAGACTTTGATGGCATCATCACCGGGTTTGAGCGCATCAGTGATGGTAAGTTGCGCGTTTTCTGCCCCAACCACGGTCTCAGCTCTGAAGATGAAGTTCAAATTACCGGAACTGGAAGCTACGACGGCATCTATTCCATTGCTAAATCAGACAGCCAGCATTTTACGGTGGATGCGAAGTGGCAGCCCGGTGAGGTGGTGAACCTAAAAGTACAATCGCTAAAACGGCGTGGAGTCACATTTGCAGGACACGCTTACATCACCTTTCCCACTCTCAAACTTAAAACCCCAACCGAGCAATCTGCCTTTGGCGAAACCTTATCGGCCTGGATTTATCCAGTGAAGCCTGAGAAAGGTGCCCAGTTGATTGTAGGACGCACTGATGGATCGGTAGCGCTGATTTTAGAAGGTGGTCAAATCAAGTTTAGTTGTTCCCTATCTAACACGCGCAAGCCCTTTGAGGTGACTTGCCCTGCCTCAGAAAAACATAAGTGGATGCATTATGCTGGTGTCGTCTCTTATACTACAGAGACGGTGACCCTGATTTTGTATCAAAATGGTGTAGAGGTCAATCGAGTTGAAGTTCCTAGACCTGCCTCGGCTCAAGCTCCTCAATGGGAAACTCAGCTAGCGATCGGTGGAACGCCAACTTCCAAGGGTGCTTTTCAGGGCAAAATTGCTGAGGTGCAGCTATGGCAACGGGCGCGCCTACCAGAGGAGGTGAGAGATACAATGCATCTCCTACTTACAGGTAAAGAGCTTGACTTGGCTGGGTACTGGCGGTTGGGAGCGATCGCCGAAGGCAAAGAAAGACAAGTCACCGACTTCTCTGTTTATGGCAATGATGGTGTAGTTTTTGGTGGTGCTTATGTCAGCGCTGTTACATTGAACCGTGCCCTCAAAGGAGATTCAACCCTGGCGACGAAATATAGCAACAGTGAATTGTTTGCCGTAACCCAACGAGCCACCTATGAGGAGCAATTCGAGTTTAAGTTAATTGCGTCACTGGAAAATCCATCACCCACTGCTCTTGACCCAAACAACATTGATGGTCAGGGAAATCCTGTGTTTCGATTGAACTATTGGGGGCAACGCAGCCGGGGTGCAAAAGAGCGAATTGCGATCGCTGATGAAAGCGTCACGCTGAGACCTTTTGAGGCCATTTCACCAGACGGCTGGTATCGCGCCTCCGCTCGCTTCACGATTCCTGATGGCATGACCATGCTGCGAGCGTTTGAGATCGACCAGATTAAAGGTGAGTGGTTACAACTGGAAATTCGCAAACATCAAGTTCAATTGGTTTCCGATACCGTCACCGAAGAACGCTACGGCTATGGCAAAACCCTGAGCCTGGGGACTTTAGGTGATAACACTCAATCTCTAGAAACACTGTTGCTAGAACTCGCCCCACTAGAACAGCGAGAGGCAGCCCTCCTTGTAGAACTTAGACAACTACAAGCCAAACTTGACTTTGTTAATCAGGACACTGATGCAGTAGTTAAGGCGATCGCCGCTCTGCAAGACCGTATTTGCCTCCTTGAGGCAGAGCGCGACGAGTTACGTAAACGCTTCTTAGATGAATCTGCCAATCCACTCAACTACTGGTGTCGATTAGTATCCCGAAGCCGAGCCAATGGTGCTGCCCGGATTTATTCCAAAACCAAAGACTTCATTCATGGCTATGATTCTGGCAGAACTGCAAATGGCGTTCACGACAACTACCAATTTCAATTTAAGTTTTTTGGCGAAGCCAACGGACAGCGGTACTACACAATCTTGTCGGACTATGAAAATCGGATTTTGGATCTCCGCACAGATGGTAGCAACACAATTTATGGACACGACAATCATCACAAAGGGAGCAATCAGCAGTGGCGCTTTGTCAAGCAGAGCGATGGCTATTATCAAATCTTTTCAGGCTGGGGCAACCGCGTTTTAGACCTTAGCCAGCGTGATGATTACGACGTGATTGGCTACGAAACTTTTCATGGTGGTAGCAACCAGCAATGGCAGTTAGATATTGTGCTGCAATCCAATGGTAGCCGTCTACCACCAACCAACGACAACATTGCCAATGCTAAAGCTGCACTTGAGCGTAAGCAGCAAGAGTTGGACCAAGCGTACCAACAGCTCAGTGCTTTAAGCCAACTTGGGACGGCTGGTGCAGCAGAGCGCCAACGATGGAGCGATCGCAAGAGCGAGTTGGAGAGATTGTTACGTGAAACGCAAACGGCAATTGGTACTAAAAGTTCAACGTTTTTGCGTGAAATCAAAACGCCTACTGTGCAAGAAGTAGTGCAGCTCATCAACACAGATAAGCGACAACTGGTAACAACCGGAGCATTTCTAGGCTTTGTTCGTTCCCAAGGGCGTTTAAGCGCAATCGATTCTTGTACAGGTCATGTGCAACTTAGCTACTTGGATGACAGTGGTAAGATGCGTCAGACTCGCTATGATGCCACCAGCGATCACCGCGATCACCACATTGAGCAATGGATTCCAGATGCCCTCCGCACTTGTGTCAATCTTTCTCAAGGTAACGCTGTAATTCAGGTGCAAAAACCAGACAGTGGGGAGCTAGGCAGCCTTGAAGTCAGCGATCGCTGGACCGTGGAGGCTTGGTTCGTCTATCCTCTACCACCTCAAGACTCGAATGCAAAGAACTGGACTGCTAAAGCGTGGAATACTTTAGTAGGTAGCAGTCAGTTTCAGATTGTAGTTCACCAAGGCAAACAACTAGGAACTAAAGTTGGGGATATCTTCCTCGACTGTGGCTACAACCTAGAGCAGCTTGACCCAGGTTGGCATCACCTCACTGCTGTGGGGACCGTTGGTGAAGAAGGCACCACTACGTTTTATTTAGATGGACAGCGAGTAGGAGACACCCGCACCACAATTTGCGATCGCATCGCCACTCTCAAAAAGCAGCCATCCTCCCAAGCGATTCAGAAAGAGATTGACAAGTTGGAGCAAAACCTTAAGCAAGGTAGCCTCCAGATTGGCAATGGTACTACTTCTCTAAGTTTGGTCACGCACATTGGCAACCATCCTAACGGTGGACAACCCTTTGGCAAGCTAGCAGAAGTGCGGGTTTGGCGAATCGCCTTAGACCCTGAAGAAATTGAGATCAACAGCAAAACTGGGCTTAACGGTCATGAACCTGGACTACTCGCTTACTACCCAATGAGCGAAGGGAATGGAGAAGCCGTTCAAGGAGTTCGCGATATTTCGCCTCAAGGACAACACGGTAAGGCCCAAGGTGCTGTCATCTGGTGGCCCTGTGCGGTTCCCATCGGGAATCCGGGGCACAAAGCAATGAGCTTTGATGGCAAGAACAACTATGTCAGCTTGGGTAATCCTGCTGCCCTTAATTTCACCGGAGCCATCACCATTTCAGCTTGGATTAGACCCTTGAGCAAGCAGGGTATCCAAAATATTGTGGCTCATGGCTATACCTTTACTCCCTCTGCCGGCGAAATCAGCCTCCGCATTGCCAATGGCAACTATCTAGTGGGTAGCTGGGATGGTCAAGATTATGGAGTTTCGGCTCCAATGGGTGATGATTTATCTCAGTGGGTCTATCTCACCGGAGTCTACGACGGCACAAACTGGCTGCTCTACCGCAATGGCAAACTCTTAAAGAGTGCTCCTGCAAGTAAAGGCGCAGTTCAAGTGGCTGAAAACTGGGCGATCGGAGCTGCTGGGCGAGGCAATGAACGATTCTTCCAAGGTGACATTTCTGAGGTCAGCATTTGGAGCCGCGCCCTCACTGTAACAGAGATTCAAACCAACATGCAGAAACGCTTATCTGGCACAGAAGCTGGCCTTAAAGGATACTGGCTCCTAAATAGCGTGAATGCGTCTCCTCGGAAAGTGATGGACCTCACTGACAATAAGACTCATGGTGAGGTGAGGGGCACACAGGGCGGGAGCATTATCTGCACCGAGTATGCCACCCAAGGGCTTGATCCAACCACTGGGCAAAAAATGGCAATGATGCGGCGTTTCCTAGCAGCGATCGCTCCAGGGGGTGTGTCGTTACTCAGCAACCAGCGCATCGAGCAACTAGAACTGCAATGGATCGGCAATGCTCAATTTAAACCAACGCTCCTTGGTTATATCGAAGGTGCTCCTCCGGTTCCCAGTGAAAACTTAACGGTAAGTTTTGACTACAATGGTGCAACTTCTGTGGAGTTAGCAGTTTCCCAAGACGTTACTTTCCAATGGAGCCGTGAGCAAGAGGCCGGCTTCGGAGCCACCGCTTCTCTATTTATTGGGGCTGATCAAGAGGTGCAAACAGGCATTGCAGCAGGAGCCGCTGAGTTCCAAAAAGTATTTGAAACCAGAGCAGGATTTGTCGCTGACTTGTCGATTGGAGGAAGTTTCCTCAACAGTAGCCAAGTGTCCACCAGTGCCAGTTCCACCATTAGTGACAAATTAGCCTTGCGGG
>CBIHQL010000397.1:0-4696 GCA_966211855.1 uncultured bacterium | reverse complement strand
GATAGCGCGAGTCTACCTCCATCTTGATCGCGTCTTTGGAGCCATGCAAAATCACTTTTTGTTGCTCAGCGGTGAGCTTGTTCCAGGGTGTTTGGATATCGAACCCATACGCTTCGGCGACACTGTAGAGCAACGATAGGTAATAGGTGTTGTCTTTCTCAGACCAAGGGGCGATCGCGGCATACACAGGCAGAGCCGGATTTGGCACAATCAGATCGGCTGAGAAAGTGCGGTGACTGCCTAAACCGTGACAATTGGGGCAAGCACCATAAGGCGAGTTAAACGAGAACAAGCGCGGCGACAACTCCTCCATCACCGCCCCATGCTCAGGGCAGGCAAAGTTCTCTGAAAAGACTAGCTCACGAGGCAAGCCGTACTGCCCCCCGGCCTCAGCAGCGATCGGCTGAGCGTTTTTTCCGTTGGGTAGCTCCACCACGTTCGAGGCTTCTGCATCACCCGATGGCAAAATATCAATGATCGCGATGCCTTCTGAGTGACGTAAGCAAGTGCTGAGGGAATCTACGAGCCGCTCCTCTAGACCCGCTTTTTTGACCAAGCGATCGACGACGATTTCAATATTGTGGGCTTGATTTTTCTCTAGTTCGATCGAGTCGCTGAGTTCTCGCACCTCACCATTAACGCGTACTCGCACAAACCCTTCCGCTGCCAAGCTGGAGAGTAATTTTTTGTGGGTGCCCTTCTTGCCGCGCACCACCGGAGCCAAAATTTGAAAGCGCGTGCGATCGGGCAGTTCCATAATGCGATCGCTCATCTGGTCGATGGTTTGGGGGGCAATCGAGCGATCGCAAATCGGGCAGTGAGGCTCACCCGCTCGACCAAATAAGAGACGCAAATAGTCGTAAATCTCAGTTACCGTCCCGACGGTAGAACGGGGGTTGTGCGAGGTAGATTTCTGGTCAATCGAAATCGCCGGACTCAACCCTTCGATCGCGTCTACATCCGGTTTATCAACCTGCCCCAAAAATTGCCGTGCATAGGCACTCAACGACTCAACATAACGCCGTTGACCTTCCGCAAAAATCGTATCGAAGGCCAAAGAAGACTTACCAGACCCAGAAACCCCAGTAAACACGATGAGGCGATCGCGAGGCAGTTCCAGGTCAATGTTCTTCAGGTTATGTTGCCGCGCGCCCCGAATCCGAATTGTGTTTCGATCCGCGGTCTGTGGCTCAGGAGCATGATGACCATTGGCAGATTCAGTGGTTTTGGGCTTGGCAGACCGGGAACGTTGAGACATGTAGGGCAGCGACGAAACAGTCCTTAACAATTCTATCGCTGCTAATCCCCAACTGGGCACGGCTTCCCGCACGAATTAGTTCATTATTACTAAATCTATTCATAACGTGCTTTTTTAGACTTAATCACTTCAATTACATCATCGTGTTTTTGCCCCTCAATAATGTCCTTGAGATGAATTTGTCCATTAATGTACTGAACGTGAATCCGCCAGCCTGAAATTTTATCAATGTCAGCCCGATAAATCGCCTGCTTTACACCTGTCACTCTGTGTAATCTCGTTTTCGGAAACTTTCTCGTTCTGTGGCACTCTTTATCTTCCAGTTCTGCCAAGGCTTCAAGAAAACTAATTTTCAGTTCATCATTTGGCAAAATCTTCATAGCTTCGTGGATGATGCCATATTCATCACAAAGCGTAAGGGTCTGGGCCATAGTTAAAGTCAACAGATCTGGGCAGTCTCTCGATTTTGCTGAAGTAGTTCTCGATATAGAGACTCCGCTACACTCTTGTACGCCTTCTCAAGGTCATCATGTTTGACTACTCGAAATAGGGTAAAGATTGCTTGCTCAAAAATCGGATCTTCATCCACTGCCAAGATTACCCTAAGTTTTTGAGAGATGCGTAGCGTGTAAAGTGAGGATTCATAACCATTCAGTGCTGATGTTATGCTTAAACGACGCAGTTTGCGATAAACATCAAATTTTTGAGTTGGAAAAAGACTAGCGCAATCATTAATTTTTTTCACGACTGCTATCTTCTCAGTTTCACTTAGCTGAGTTAAATCTTTTTCAAAGCCTCTTGTTGACTCAATGAGAACATCCACGTTACAAATTGCCGTCCTAAATCAAACTAATTATCCTTAAGCCCTAGCATAACAAAGTCTCGCCATCCCCATCCTCATAGGCTCGTGAGAGTTCAAAGGTTAAGCACCCCGGATTTCAGAATCTAATCAACCCACGCTTGACAGCTTCGCTTAAAGCGGTTGCTTTGCGCAGTAAACCTTCTTGATAAATCTGCATAAGAGTTTGTAATTCTGAACGCTCATGTTCAGCCAGAGTGCCTGCCTGTTGGTGATCGAGCAATTCACTCAAGCGAGCATCCTGAGAGGGTTCCATTTGTATGTCAGTCAATAACAAAACCTGCTGATCAGACAAAGTAGTAATCGGTTCAATATCAACAACATCCGCCCTAACAGCAGAAATTGACAGTTGAACCGTATCAGCTATAACACTTGCGACATCGCGGTTCGCCAATCGGGCAAAACGTTCTGCCCGTTGATAAACTTCATCTGACAAAGTAATTGTAATTTTAGTACTCATAGTTTAAATTTCATGCTGACTCATTAAACGCTCATGCCTCTTATTGGAGCGATCGCCATTGCTATTCATTTTGCTGATTTTTATCTTCTTTCTTATCCTTTTCTTTAGAGTTATTTTTCAATTTTTTATCTTTTCCATCTAATTTAGAGCTATCTTTTTCAGAATCAAGTTGTCGCTGTAATTGATTTCTAGCGTCGATCGCTTCTCGGTAATTTGACTTGTGCTGAATCGCTTGATCATAAGCCGCGATCGCATCTTTTAACTGTTGCGTGTTAGCTAGTGCATTGCCCAGGCTGTACCAACTTTCAGCATGATCGGGTTGGATGCGAACTGCTTGGTCATAAGCCGCGATCGCCTCGTTATAACGCTTGAGATTGTAGAGAACATTAGCTTTGTTGTACCAAGCTAAAAAGTCATTGGGTTGTAATTCCAAGACTTTTCGATAACCCGTGAGTGCCTCTTCATAACGTTCTAGACGATGTAAAGCCCAAGCGCGGTTGTACCAAGCAGGCGCATATTTTGGTTGAATTTGTAGCACTTTATCGTAAGATTCCAATGCCTCTGGATAGCGCTGCAAATTGCTCAACATATTGCCGCGACTGTACCAAGCTAAATAATGCTTGGGCTGGAACTGTACGGCTTTATCGTAAGAGGCGATCGCTTCAGGGTATTTCTGCAAACTGCTTAAAGAGTTGCCTCGTTGATACCAAGCCTGGTGATAATCCGACTTAATTTGCACTGCCTTGTCAAAAGCCGCCACCGCTTCTTGGTATTTCTGAAGATTATGCAGCGCCCACCCCTGCCCATACCAAGCTTGATGATAATCGGGCTGTTGCTCCACCGCTGTCTCAAACGCCGCGATCGCCTCTTCGTAGCGCTTCAAATCGATCAACGCCTGACCCCGACCATTCCACGCTTCTGGGAAATCTTGCTGAAGCTCGATCGCCTGCGCAAATGACTGTAACGCCTCATTGGGTCGCTGCCAGTCATTCAGCAAATAGCCGCGATCGCTCCAACTTTCGCTCGACTGCGGATCAAGTTGAATCGCCCGATCAAACGCATCTAAGGCAGGCTGATATTGCTGAAGTTGCGCCAACATTTGCCCCCGACCTTTCCACGCTTCCGGGAAATCTTGCCGGATCCCAATCGCCCTGTCGTAAGCCACTAACGCATCGTCATACCGCTGGAGGTTGGCTAACGTTTCGCCTTGCTGATAGAGGTCTGTCGCATTGGCAAAAGTGAAATAGCGCACCCCCACAACTGCTGCGATCGCCCCTACGCCTAGTAGCCCCAGCACTCCTGCAATAGCTTTTTTAGAAACAGACCACCGTGGCAACAACTTAGGCTGTAGCTGGGTGAGAAATTTGGGAGGGGCGATCGCGATAGTTTGAGCCGCAGCTTGATTTAAATCTCTCAGAGCATCTAGTACTTGCTGCGCTGACTGATACCGCTCACGAAAGTCATAGCGCACCAGTTTGTTGAGAATCTGCGCCAACGCCGGACTCACCTGGATTCTCTGCTGCCACAACAATTCCCCGGTCTGGGCATCCTTGGGGATCTCGTAAGGAGACAACCCCGTGAGTGCCTGAATCGCGATGATGCCGACTGCGTAGAGATCGCTGCTGGGCTGAGGGCTACCCGCAATTTGTTCACTCGGCATATAACCCGGAGTACCGATCGCCACCGTATGCGGCCCTGGTGCCTGGAGCAACTGTGTACTAATCTGCTTCACCGCGCCAAAGTCGATCAATACCAACTGCTGATCGAGCTTGCGTCGAATTAGATTACGCGGGTTGATATCTCGATGAATGACCTGCTGTTGATGGACAAACACTAACGTCTGCAACGCATCCTGCAATAGAGCCACTACCTGCGCCTCAGCCCAAGGCATTCCCGGCAACATGTCATCGCTGAGGTTGTGCCCTTCAATCCATTCTTGAACTAGATAAAATTCCTGATTTTCCTCAAAATAAGCCAGCAAACGAGGAATGCGATCGTGATTGCCCAGTTGATGTAAAACTTGAGCTTCGGTATCAAACAACCGTCGCGCCGTCTCTAGCGTCAGAGGGTCGGTGGCTTTGGGCTTGAGTTGCTTCACTACACAGCAAGGTTTGGTAGG
>CBIHQL010000396.1:0-4700 GCA_966211855.1 uncultured bacterium | reverse complement strand
GGTAAATAACCCTTTGCTGACCACTAAACGGGCGCTATTCGGCAAAGAGCCGTAGGTAAAAGCGGTGGGGTTCTCATCGTCGATAATGCCGAGGCGAGGCTGTTGAATTTTTTTCTCGGCACAAACCTGTTGAACAATCCGAGCAGATTCGGGGCTGTGGCGTGCTACATCTGCCAAAGAAACCCACCGAGTGCCATAAAACCAACCCTGGATCAAATCCATAAACCAGGGAGAAATAAAAAAAGCCAGCAGGTTAAATACCAACGTGAACCCGACGGCGATCGCTAAGCCTACGAAGGGTTGATCGCTGTTGACAATCAGCACCATGCTCAACGCCAAGACGAATACCATGCCAAACAGCAAAGACATCGTCACACCAGAGGCGAGAGCCAGACTACCACCAATTCCAGCCATGCTCAGTTTGACGCCTGTTTGAGCTGCTCGACCCAGTTTGCGAATTGCGCCAGGAGTTGCCGTAGTAGGAGCAGCAGTGGGTTCAGGCGATCGCGACGCACTTGATTGGCGGAGAGCTGCTAACGCTTGCTCAGCCCAAGTTTTTACCTGCGGATTGTCGTTGCGTATTAACTGCTGGCAGAGGGCGATCGCTTTGTCGGTTTGGCCTGTGCGTTGGTAAGCTTTCACCAACCCCATCTGCGCTTGTAGCCCTTCTTTGGCTTCGGCAAATGAGCTATTGCGACAAAAGGTTTCGAGTAAATTGATGGCTTCTGAGTAGCGCCCTTGTTTGAGGGCTTCTATTCCAGCCTGGAGCGCTCCAGATTGGGATGACATAGGGGTCTCCGTAGAGAAGGAGGGGTATTTGATAGCACAAAAGCTTTGAGTAAATTCAACAGCTGATGTGATTTGATATTTGGATACCCGCGAATTCAATTTCTGCTGCCCACAATCCGCAAAAGTACACGAAATCTTTAAGCGATCTTGCTGAGATACATGAGGCTTTTAGCATCCGCTCATAAAAGCCCATTCTTGATCTAGCAAGTCGAGATTTTGTTAAACTTTGAGCTTGCGTGTGGCGTTCTATCCAAAACCTATGGTCGCGTCTGAAGTAGCTTCCCTGTCTTTAACTGATTTAGCTCGACAAACTCGTCAAGCCGCTCGAAAGTTGGCAACTCAGCCTACCGAGGTGAGAAACCAAGCTCTCGAAGCGATCGCCCAAGCCCTGGAAACTGCTGCACCAGAGATTTTGGCAGCCAATGCCGCAGATTGTGAAGCAGCTCAGACGGCTGGAATTAGCTCGGCACTCTATGCTCGCTTAAAACTAGATGAGAACAAACTCAAAGCCGCGATCGCTGGAGTGCGGGATGTTGCCAGATTGACCGACCCGATTGGGCAGGTGCAGATTCACCGCGAACTCGATCAAGGCTTGGTGATGCAGCGGATCAGTTGCCCTTTGGGTGTGTTGGGTGTGATTTTTGAAGCTCGACCCGATGCCGTGATGCAAATTTCTTCATTGGCGATCAAGTCGGGCAATGGCGTGATCCTCAAAGGCGGGCAAGAAGCCGTACGCTCCTGCGAGGCATTGGTGCAGGCGATTCGAGCTGGATTAGCGCAAACTGAAATTGACCCAGCGGTAGTGCAACTGCTGACCACTCGCGAAGAAACGGTGGCGTTGCTCAAGCTCGATCAATATGTGGATTTGATTATCCCCAGAGGCTCCAATTCTTTTGTGCGATTTGTGCAAGAGAATACCCGAATTCCTGTTTTGGGTCATGCGGATGGGATTTGCCATTTGTATGTTGATCAAGCGGCTGACATCAAAAAAGCCGTCGCGATTGCCATTGATGCCAAAACTCAATATCCGGCAGCTTGTAACGCGATCGAAACGTTGTTAGTTCACAAAGACATTGCTTCTGAGTTCTTGCTAGAAGCCACGCCAGCCTTCCAAGCCAAAAATGTGGAACTGCGCGGCGACGATCGCACCTGTGAAATTTTGAATATTACGGCTGCGACCGAAGACGATTGGTCTACCGAGTACAGCGATTTGATCCTGTCTATCAAAGTCGTTGATTCTGTAGCCGAGGCAATCGATCACATCAACACGTACGGTTCTCGGCATACCGACGCGATCGCCACCGAAGACCCGCAAGCCGCTGCCCAATTCAAAGCTGAGGTTGATGCGGCTGGAGTTTATCACAACTGCTCGACTCGATTTGCCGATGGCTTCCGTTATGGCTTTGGGGCCGAAGTGGGTATCAGTACTCAAAAAATGCCACCACGGGGGCCAGTCGGTTTAGAAGGCTTAGTCACCTACAAGTATGAAATCACAGGCGATGGACACATTGCTGCCACTTAGGCGGGTGCTAACGCCAAACCCTTCACGCCCCGCGATCTGTAGCCACATAATTATTGACAACGACTCATGGACTGCATTCATCTCACAGGCATTCGTGCTTATGGTTACACGGGTTTTTTGCCAGAAGAACAGGTTTTAGGTCAGTGGTTTGAGGTGGACTTAACCTTGTGGCTTGATCTATCCAAATCTGGGCAGAGCGATCGCCTCGAAGACACCCTCGACTATCGACAAACTATCGAAGCGACCAAGCAAGTCATCAAAACCCAGAAATTTGCTTTGGTCGAGAAATTAGCCACCGCGATCGCAGAAGCCATTCTTACAGCTAAATCACCGGCTGTAGCCCCGGTTCAACAAGTGCGGGTGCAACTTTCTAAACCAGCCGCTCCCATCCCTGACTTTGGTGGCAAAATCACCATCGACATCACCCGTTCTGCACTCGCTGCCTAAAATTCGCTGCCCAAAACAGAAGCTCCACCAAAGACAGCATAGAAGTCAGGTGGAGCTTAAACCCAGTTAGGAGGTATCTTGAAGTCCAAGTTATCTCTAGAATCGGCAGAAATCCTAGACTCTTAATAAGTTTTTAAGTTTAAGGCTTAAATTTAGGTAATTTTGGCCCAGTTTCTCTCCTTTTAGTAACAAATTCGACAAATTCAACCACCCTCCTTGGAAAATTGCGCTGAATCTATGTCTATCATCAATCAAGCTCTGGGCACTGGAGCGATTAGCGCTTTCCAGAGACCGTATTCGGGTCGATATTGATAAACGGCAACGTGCCATTGCCACCCATCACCGTAGGAAAACGACCATCCCACTTTTCGATCGCCTGTTGTTGTAATAGCTCTGGTGTTAAGGTCATGCGTTGCAAGCGTTGAGCTTCGGCTTGGCCTTTAGCGCGGTTGACAGCGGCCTCAGCATCTTGCTTGGCACGTAGGGCGGTAAACTCTGCTTGTTTTGCTTCTTGCTCAGCAATCTGCTTGGCTTCGATCGCCCTGTTAAATTCTGGCGAGAACCCGAAGTTAACTAGCGAAACATCATCAACGATCAGCCCGTAAGCAGCTAGACGTTTTTTCAATTGCTCGTCAATTTCACCTTTCAACTCTGTCCGCTTGGTGAGAATCTCTTCGACGTTTTTCTTAGCTGTAGCCGCCTTGAGCACTTCAGAAACCGCAGGCGTGATGATGCCGTTAACAATTTGATCGTTACCACCAATTCGTTGATATACGGTGTTTACTTGAGCAGGGTCAATGTGCCAGTTAATCGCGACCTCTGTGGTGACATCCTGCAAATCTTTAGAGGCAGCACGAGCATTGATGTCGTTCTTTTGCACCCGAACGCTGAGTTTTTTCACCGAGGTGAAGATAGGCACAATTGGATGCATCCCTTCATCAAGCACTTGGTTTTGTACTTTACCAAAGTGCATCACCACCCCTCGCTCACCGGCGTTAACGATCGCAAACGGACGAAAGATCAAAGCAGCCAGCACGAAGGTGACCCCTCCGGCAAGATAAAGGGCGAGATTAGCAGATTTCATAAAAGGTTGACCTTGGGGTTGTGATGTTCTGGGTCGAGAAGCTTTGGTCATAACAGCACTGTAGAAACAGGAGCAGGAAGAAGGTCAGGCTTGATCTGAAGATGCCCTTACTGCCTGCCACAATAGCGATCGCTCAGATTCCGCAGAGACCCCGTGGAGATTTAGGCAACGGGATAGACGATCGCGGTTTTTGATTGCGCCTTTTCGGTGGCAACTGCGATCGCTCCTAAACCTACTTATTAACTGAGACAATAAGTAGGTTTCAGTTGAATTCCTTTTTCAAAAGTCAACTATCTTAGTAAAGATTTTTCGGTCAAACAATGACTTATAAAAGATAAATCGTGGTAAATTTAGGAACAGTAACAATTACCCACAAAGCTTTATATTGCTTAGCTTTTATCTACATTTTTAGTGACGGTAGATTGGCCTATGACTCCCACCCCGACTCGCGGGCAGCTCGAACGAACTCTGTCTCAACGCATTCAAGCTTTGTATCGACAACAGCTTGGTCACCAACCCAGTAAAGTGACGTGTCAGCTATTTGATGAAAAGTTGGCAATCATTTTAGAAGATTCAATTACTCAGCCCGAACAGCTATTAGCAAATAGTGGTCAAGAAGAGCTTGCAAAACAAGTTCGCTCCGACCTATCAAAAGCAATTGAGCCGCAGTTAAAAGATCTAATTCAAGAAATTACTGGAGTACCCGTACTTGACTTATTAATTGATGGCAAGATTGAGACAGTGGACAAAATAGCTTTCACCTGTAGCGTAAGTATTGGCGATTCTGTTAATCCCGCTACATATTATGATGTCCCGCTACGTGTCTTAAAAAATCAACAAGCATCCATAATTGAAATT
>CBIHQL010000395.1:0-4719 GCA_966211855.1 uncultured bacterium | reverse complement strand
AAGGCTCGGTTCCCCCTCAAAAAACGAAAACCTACCCAGAACCGACCATTCAGGTTCGGTAAATACCCCTTCAAGAGAGAGGCCAACGGCGATCAGTATATAGATTAGTGCGGTTGTCTGGTCTGGCAGTCACGCAGTTCGCTGCCCCTAGAACTCCAGTTCAGTTCTCAGCCCTGCCCCACCTCTAAACAAACTTGGCCTCTGAAATCGCTAAGTCATTTGTATTGAATTAAATAGAGCCGGAGAATCATATGGCAAAAGTTGTTGGAATTGACTTGGGCACGACCAACTCGTGCGTTGCAGTAATGGAGGGTGGCAAGCCCACTGTGATTGCGAATGCAGAAGGCTTCCGCACCACCCCATCCGTCGTCGCCTTTGCCAAAAACGGCGATCGCCTCGTGGGTCAAATTGCCAAGCGCCAAGCAGTCATGAACCCCGAAAACACCTTCTACTCAGTGAAGCGGTTTATCGGTCGGCGCTTTGACGAAGTTACTCACGAAACCACCGAAGTTTCTTACAAAGTTCTCAACATCAACGGCAACGTCAAGATCGACAGCCCCTCCCAAGGCAAACAGTTCGCCCCTGAGGAAATTTCTGCTCAGGTCTTACGCAAACTGGTTGAAGACGCCAGCAAGTACCTAGGCGAAACTGTTACCCAAGCCGTCATCACTGTTCCCGCTTACTTCAACGACTCCCAGCGTCAAGCCACCAAAGACGCCGGTAAGATCGCCGGGATTGAAGTCTTGCGGATCATCAACGAACCCACTGCTGCGGCTCTCGCCTACGGTCTCGATCGCAAGAGCAACGAAACCGTCCTCGTCTTTGACTTGGGTGGTGGTACCTTCGACGTTTCCATCCTCGAAGTCGGCGACGGCGTGTTTGAAGTACTCGCAACTTCTGGTGACACTCACCTGGGTGGTGACGACTTCGACAAGAAAATCGTAGACTGGCTCGCTGACCAATTCCGTAGTGCCGAAGGGATTGACCTCCGCAAAGACAAGCAAGCGCTGCAACGCCTCACCGAAGCGGCTGAAAAAGCCAAGATTGAGCTGTCTAGCGTCACCCAAGCAGAAATCAACCTGCCCTTCATCACCGCGACCCAAGACGGGCCAAAGCACCTCGACACCACCTTGACTCGCGCCAAGTTTGAAGAGCTGTGTGCTGACCTGATCGATCGCTGCCGCATCCCCGTTGAAACCGCACTGCGTGACTCTAAGCTTGATAAGAATGCCATTGATGAAGTCGTACTAGTCGGTGGTTCTACCCGGATTCCGGCGGTGCAAGAACTTGTCAAGCGGATCTTGGGCAAAGACCCCAACCAAACCGTTAACCCTGATGAAGTCGTAGCGGTTGGTGCAGCTATTCAAGCAGGTGTATTGGCGGGTGAAACCACAGGCATTCTGCTACTCGACGTCACCCCCCTATCTTTGGGTGTGGAAACCTTGGGTGGTGTGATGACCAAGATCATCCCTCGCAACACCACCATCCCCACCAAGAAGTCGGAAGTCTTCTCCACCGCAGTTGATGGTCAAACCAACGTCGAAATCCACGTCCTGCAAGGTGAGCGGGAAATGGCTAACGACAACAAAGACCTCGGTGTCTTCCGCTTAGATGGTATCCCTGCGGCTCCTCGTGGCGTGCCTCAAATCGAAGTGACTTTCGACATCGACGCTAACGGTATTCTCAGCGTTCGTGCAAAAGACAAAGGCACGGGCAAAGAGCAGTCGATCAGCATCACTGGTGCTTCTACCCTGCCTAAGGACGACGTAGAACGCATGGTGCGCGAAGCTGAGCAAAACGCTGCCGCTGACAAAGAGCGCCGTGAGAAGATCGACCTCAAGAACCAAGCCGATACGCTGGTTTACCAAGCTGAGAAGCAAATGGGTGAGCTAGGCGACAAAGTCTCTGGCGCTGACAAGGCCAAGGCAGAAGGCTTGATCAAAGACCTCAAAGAAGCCTCTGAGAAAGAAGACTACGATCGCATCAAGACCTTAGTCACCGAACTGCAACAAGCTCTCTACGCAATTGGTAGCAATATCTATCAACAAGCGGGTGGTGCAGCTCCCGATGGCACTGATGCAGGTGCTCCTGGCCCTGACGCAGGTCAAAGTGGTGGCGGCGACGATGATGTCATCGATGCCGAATTCTCGGAAACTAAATAGACTGCGATCGCGTCACCTATGACGAATCGCTAGATCTGTACAGATGTGGGCCTGGTAACGACAGCTAAGAGATCAATTTCTTGATCGGGCTGCTTTACCGGCCCTTTTTGTTTGCCCTTTTGTTGGTCTACAGCTCGTTTATTAAAACAAACCAAGCAAAACCCAAACCCGCAGCGATCGCTCTTGATAATGGATCATTTACCAACAACTCGGTTGGTTTGCTGCGCGTTAGGGTTCTTGCCGCATGCCCAATAATCCGCTCTTTTACCGAGTGACAGAACCGCATCCCACCAACGCTTCACTGGTGGATCAGGTACAGATGGCGCTGGCGATCGCCGAACCCGGCTTTTTACGATCGCTGCTGGTGGACTGTCTACCCGCGATCGCTCATCCCCACACCATTGGCGAAATTTCAGTCGCGATCGGCGTCCCCGTAGCAGACCAACAAACAGCCGATGCTATTCTGCGCTTTGAGGCAATTGGTTGTGTGTTAGCACCGCTCGAAGCCAGGCGCGATCGCCACCTCACCGCAGTTCCCACTCCCTGCGAATCAGAAACGCACACCCTGGCGCAAAACCTTTCCTTGGCGCAGATGATCACCCTGCTCAACCAGGTTGGGTTTTCAGCAGCTCAGGTGAAGGAAATTCTCAATCTATCTTCTGAGGCGGTGCATAAGTCTTGGTGGTATGCCATTGATACTGCTGGACAATTTACTCAACCCTTTCGGCGGTTAATTCGGCTATTGCGCTATCCTGACGGCACATTAACACTGCAATATAAAGATCACTACGCTGTCACCAAGCCGAATTGTTTTCATAGTGTGCCGCATCAGGTTTTAGTCAAATACAAACCAGAAGCCTACGGATTTGGCGAAACGCTGCATAGTGTCAATTTCTGTCGGCATCATTTGGGGGTCACTCATACCTTATTGCTCTGCAACACGATCGCCGAGTTAGAAGCTCACGCTTTGATGAGCCAAGGGATGAGCTTGTATCCTGCCAGTGATTTGGTGTTGCCGACCCGCGCTAACTGCACACTCTGCGCCACCCACGAGTGCCCGATGAATGGTCAAGCTAACTCACCTGTCGCCGTTTGTTATCGCTTTTGTCTGCCCAGTCATTATGTTTAGCGATCGCCGCTACCCTCTGCTTCGGTAAGCTAGGAAGGTACGTGAGATAATAGTCGCCGGTCTGAAAGGGAAACATATGCGCCTGTCTCAAATGCTGTTTGTCACACTGCGGGAAGACCCTGCTGAAGCAGAAATCCCCAGTCATAAATTGTTGTTGCGGGCAGGATACATCCGGCGCATCGGCAGCGGAATTTACGCTTACTTGCCCTTGATGTGGCGAGTGCTGCAAAAGGTATCGCGGATTGTCCGAGAAGAAATGAACGCGACGGGTGCTCAAGAGTGCTTGCTGCCGCAGTTGCAACCTTCAGAATTGTGGCGTGAGTCAGGCCGTTGGGATACCTATACTCAAGCCGAGGGCATCATGTTTGCCTTGAGCGATCGCCAACAGCGCGAGTTGGGGCTGGGGCCAACCCATGAGGAAGTGATCACCACCGTCGCCAAGGAGATGATTCGCTCCTATCGGCAACTTCCGGTGCATCTTTATCAAATTCAGACCAAGTTTCGTGATGAAATTCGGCCTCGCTTTGGTTTGATGCGTGGTCGCGAGTTCATCATGAAGGACGGCTACTCCTTCCACACCGATGAAGCCAGCCTCAAAGAAACCTATCAAGCGATGTACCAGGCATACACCAATATGCTGCGTCGCTGTGGGTTAGCCTTTCGAGCCGTCGAAGCAGATTCCGGCGCGATCGGCGGGTCTGGCTCCCACGAATTTATGATTTTGGCGGAAGCAGGTGAAGACGAAGTGCTCTACACCGAAGATGGCAAGTACGCTGCCAACGTCGAGAAAGCCGTCTCCCTCCCTGCCGATGCTGAGGCTTCTAGCTTTACCAGCTTTGAGAAGCGCGAAACTCCGGGCACAGACACGATTGAGAAGCTCTGTAAGTTCCTCAAGTGCTCTCCCACCCAAGTTGTCAAGAACGTCCTGTACCAAACCGTATACGACAACGGCACAACAGTTTTGGTATTGGTCAGCATTCGCGGTGATCAGGAAGTTAATGAAGTCAAACTGACGAACGAATTAGTCAAGCTGGCTCCCCAATATGGCGGTAAAACTATCATCGCGTTGACCGTTCCCGATGCCGCAGCGCAAGAGAAATGGGCAGCACAACCATTACCGCTGGGCTATATCGCGCCTGACTTAGCAGATAGCCACCTCAAATCTGAGAAGAACCTCGCCCCGAAATTCTTGCGCTTGGTTGATCAAACCGCTGTCGAACTAAAGAACTTTGTCACCGGAGCCAATGAATCCGGTTATCACGTCGTGGGTGCAAATTGGGGCGATCGCTTCCAGCTACCCAAACGAGTGGTGGATGTGCGCAAAGCTAGACCCGGCGATCGCGCAGTTCATGACCCTAGCCAAACCTTGCAAAGTGCGCGAGGCATTGAAGCGGGGCACATTTTCCAGTTGGGGACTAAATACTCCCA
>CBIHQL010000394.1:0-4721 GCA_966211855.1 uncultured bacterium | reverse complement strand
GTATTGCGATCGCACCCCTGGCTCTCAACAATATCCACCCGGCTTGAAATATTTCTTTCCCAATCAAGGGAATTTTATTGGCTTGATTGGCAACCTCAAAACCATTCCTGACCTACTCCACCTCAGCCGATATCTACGGCGTGCTGGAGTGCCTTGTCAGTGGTTGCCTGCGGGCCGTCAAGGACGATTGTTGCCAGACACCCGTCGCAGTGATCACGCCCCCTTCTGGGATCGAGGCGATCGCGCTTTGATGGTGACCGACACAGCCAATCTCCGCAACCCTCATTACCACAAACCCAGTGATCAAATTGAAACGCTAGATCTAGACTTTCTGACCGGGATTTATCACGGGCTAGAGCAAGGAATTCGCTATTTGTAATTGAACGCTAAGTCAACGAGAACGGGCTTCATCACTGCGTTGGAGCGATCGCTGCACATCTCGCAAACTCCAGCCATCTGCTAAATGCTGCTGATAAGTTCTCAAACCGTTGCGATCGGTGTCTCGGCCTAGCACTTCTCGATATAAGCGATTGATTACTTGCGCCGCTTCATTACTTTCGGCAATCTCACGGCGAATGTATGCCCAACTTTTACCCCGTTCTAGCTCGCGGCTGTAGGTGCGCAATCCACGCTCATCGGCATTGCGTCCCAAAACTTCTTGGTAGATTTGATTCAGTTGGCGGTAGTAGCGAGATTGATAGCGATCTTGTGGGTTCCGCCACCCGTCGTCCCATTCTCGATCGTTCCAGCGACCATTATCTTCTCGCCTATCATTCCAACGCCAGTCATCTCGCCGTCTTCGCTCCTCTTGTCTGCGGCGCTTTTCCCAATCTTGGCGGCGTTGGCGATCGCTGCGTCGAGGATATCGCCAATCATCAGAATTGCGATCGCGGGTTTGCCAAATCTGCCCGCTTGAGTCGCGACAAACTAAAACAGAGCCAACTTGCAGACAATCTTCTGCTTGAGCTGACGGAGTGATAACGGGCACCAGAAGAGTTGTCGCTGCGATCGCGGTTGTTGCTAACCAAGCCAATTTCATACAGACCTCCAACAAGAAATAGCCTGTGGATTGGTTCTAGCAGGAGCATCGTGCAATCAACCCAGGCTAACCTCCTGCGCCTGGATCGCCCAATGAGGGGGGTAGATGCGTTTCAGCCTTGATAAGGAGTAATTGCTACCGTTAGACCTGCATGCCCTATTGCCTGTCAATGATACTCATTGCTGCTAGCTTCCTCGAAGCCAACCGTTCCCCATTGCTCAAGAACCCTTTCCGATTGTTTCGATACCTGATCGACAAGCTCCCTAGTATTAGGGACCCAATTCGCTATGAGCGAGTTCCTGACTTGTATAAAAAAGATTCATTTTTCTTTCAATACGTAGATTTGGGTAGCTCAAAGGTCAATGAGCTCTTTGTCAATGCGATCGCTCATCACAACATGGGTTTTAACCAATAAGATCGCCCTTATCTAAATCTAATTCTCTTTAGCAGAGTCAACACTTACGCGATCGCCATGACTGGGAGGTTGTGAAATCACCAAAAATTCCAAGTCTTGCTCGGACTCGTTGAACATTTGATGTGGGATTCCCGCAGGCACTTCTACACCTGAATGAGCAGAGAGAATTTCTTGCTGACCGTTGATTTCTAAAGTGGCGGTGCCAGAGAGAACAAAGAAAAACTGCCAAGTTTGTTGATGATAGTGCCTGACCTCAGAAGTACCAGGGGGCATGCGCTCGTGGATGATGCTGATGCCTGGTTGCTTGACTAAGTGCCAACCATCACAGCGATCGCCCCACACATAATGTTCTGCTGTTTCCCGGCTAATCATTTCGCTCCTGTGGCTTTAGTCAAAGCATAAACTTGAGCCGACCAGGGATAGATGGGTTCTCGACCAATGCGATCGCTTGCTACCCATCGCTCTTGAGTGACTTCCTGCCAGCGATGTCCTTCAGGCGTAACAGGCCAATTGGGAACCACATACTCAGCGCTAGGGTTGGTAGGGTTCGGGGTGCCGTAGTCGGAGAAGTTAGCGACCACTACAACCAAGTTGCTGCCAGAGCCTCGCTGCCAAACCATCACCCGCTTCCCTTCGTTAAAGTCGGCATGAATAAATTGAGTGTCATTCATACCGAGGGCATCAGAGGTGGTTCGTAGACGCACTAGGCGAGCTACATAGCGGAAGATGCGTTGTCGCCAATCTTCACTGGCACGGCTATAGTTAACGGGATCAACCTGCTTATTGGTATCTCCTTGGCCTGGGTAATTGATATCTAAATCTTGCTGGTCGGCAAATTCATCGCCCGCCAAGATCATCGGGATACCGACTGCGGTGAGCAGGCAGACAAAGGCTAACTTAATCCGTGGTTCGGTTTCAAAGACACTGTTATTGTTTAACCAGTTATAAAAGCGCTCATTGCCGAAACCGCTGATGTCATGGGAGGTCAGGTAGTTAACCGCTTGGGCACCATCCGAGAAACCTAATAAGCGGCAGTCAATCAACTTACGCACACTGCCCTCAAAACTGGGGTCGCCATACCAGTTGCGGCCCAGAACGACCTGACGAATAATCTGCTTGAACTTCTCGTTCCACAAGCCATCTAGACGATTTTGGTTGACAAGTTCTAAGGGTACGCTCAATTCTTCGCCTACAACCAAGAAGCGATCGCCTGTTCCGCCTCGTTGTTGCCACAGCGATCGCGCGTAATCCTTAAACTCCTGCAAGAAGTCGTAATTGGCGACGTTGTTCACACTATCGAGGCGTAAGCCATCCACGCGGTAATAGTCGAGCCAGTGAGCAATGTGGGCCTTCATGTACTCACGGGCAGGCACTAAGCACGATCGCTCTCCGGTGAGTGGGTGGTAGCCTTCAACCGTGTAGTTGTATTTGAATAGGTCACCCCCAAACCCATCACGATTGCCTTGCTCTGGGTCACCGCTGCCAAACTGGATATAAAAGTCGAGAAAATTGATGTTGGCGTAGGGGTTGTTGCGAGAAAACGCCATCACCGCATCGTAAAAAAAGCGCAATCCGTGGTGATGACAGATTTTGATTAAGCTGGCTAAATCGGTAGAAGCAGTGGGCGCTTGTTGACTGTCGGGGCTGCCCAAGTCAAAGTCGGCAGCAAAATAGTTCGCGGTGCCGTATCCCCAATTCAGATTGTCGTCACTATCGGCTGGAGGTAGCAGTTCTAGGGCATTCACGCCCAGTTCTAGCAAATGAGCGCGGCCTGGTTGCAAGGCTGGCACGTCGGGGAAATCTGGGGCAGCTTCCGCAGGTTCTAAGAGAGATTCCACATCCCGAAAGGCTCCCTTACCAACCGTGATGTTCCCACTATTATCAATGCGAGTCCAACGGGTGGGTAGCTCATAAATCACTAGGCGATTGTTGGGCGGTAGGTCTGCGAGTGGGCGATCGCCTGTCCAATCCACCACCTGCCCCTCTGGATCGCCAGGAATGAGTTGGCCTGCCTGATACAGCACGATACTCACCGGATCTCCACTGGCAGCTCCGTCTGGTTCGTTGGGAGTAGGGGCGGCAAAGCGGCGATCGACCGTGTAGGCAGTCGGGTCTGTGCAATAAAAGACGGGCCGACTGGAGTTGTAGGGATTGGTGTCGCGAATTTTGAACCAATAGCCGTAGACTTGCCCCTCCACGAGGTTGCAATCTTGAGCTGCCACTTCCCATAAATCGGGAAACTGGGGCGATCGCTGGAGCGGAATTTCGCGAAATTGCTCAAACTGGGTGGTTTTGAGGTCAGCATAACGACCAATGTAGAGCGCTGGCAGCGGGTCAAGGCTACCTGGTCGCCACAGTAGAAAGTGAGTTTGTTTGCGATTCAGCAAATCAGCTTGCATAACCAGCTCTCCTATAGATCAGCGATGGTTTTTATAACGCGATAATCAAAAAACAATGGCAACGAATAAACAAGCGATTCAATTCACAAAGTATTGACGCTGCTACGGCCTAAACCCTGGTTCTTAAACAAGTTCAAATAGTTCTAAACACTAGCCGAGGTTGAAGGAGAACCAGAGCTGTAGTAGGAATTCACACTGGGTTGGTAAGCAGCGATCGCTTCGTAGTCAGGCTGCCAAATTCGCGATGCTTCTAGATGCGCTTGAATGGGTTTACCAATATATCGAGTCACCTTGACCCGATAACCAGGCATCCCTTCAGCGCTGGGCGCGGGGATTTGCTCTAAGGTTTCGGCAGTGATGTTGACCGCAAATGGACAAGGCGTAACGCCCCAAACGCTAGAAGTCACTTCTCCGCGCTCTGGGTTAACCTCGATATGCAATTGCAAAGAGATATTGCTTGTGTTTCTCACCATCAAATCTTTGTAGCCATAAGCAACTGTCGCGTCGCGCCCTAACGGAAAGAAGCGCTTGCTACCGTAGGGGTCGATGCTGTGGTGATGTCGTTCTAAAATCTCAAATCCAGCCAGTAGAAATGCGTTGAATAAATTGGTTGAAATTAGGCACAATCCACCGCCAAAATCCAGCTTCACTTCCCCTCGAACAAAAACTGGGCCTTCCCGAAAACCGCTAAAGCGCGTGGGACGCGGTACGCGATGCCAAAAGCTGAAAATTTGCTGGGGTTGTATCACTAAGCCATGAATCTTTCGCGCCGCCAACTTCAGGTTCCAGAGTCGGGTGTCGGGCACGTGTGGGGCCGCAGGACGGGGAGGGATGGGTGTTTTAAATTGGCTCCACAGGTAAGGATATT
>CBIHQL010000393.1:0-4727 GCA_966211855.1 uncultured bacterium | reverse complement strand
GGCTGAGCCGCATTGCCACCAACCTGTTTTATGACGAACTGCGCAAGCGGAAGCGTGTCTCTGACCCCATCTCTCTCGATGCACCCCGAGCGATGGACGACGGTGACATGGATTGGGAAATTGCATCTGCCGATCCAGGGCCAGAAGAAAATCTGACCACCCGCGAGTTTTACGACCAGCTTAATGAAGCGATCGCTGACCTACCAGAAGTTTTCCGCACGACGATCGTGTTGCGGGAAATTGAAGGCATGGCCTACGAAGAGATCGCTGAAATTACGGGCGTATCTCTGGGAACTGTGAAGTCAAGAATTGCCCGTGCCAGACAGCGGTTGCAGTTCCAACTTCAGAATTATTTAGATGGTCAATAGCCTAAATCTGCGGTGGCATCTAGGCTTCTGACTTTTGAGTTAGTGCCAGCCCCGAAAACTTCTTCTATGATTGTCTATTAGACTCTCGTTTGTACCCTCAAGTGTGTTTTCCTTAGCGTGACTTGGTAGTGATGTGATGATGCCTGACCGTGACCCCCAAAACGGCTCTAAATCTCCTTTTCCTAGGGAGTCTTGTGATAAAAGTTTTAACGATCACCATCAACGTGCGGGTGCCTTTTCTATGATTAAGCGCGATCGTTTTGAATTACTGAGTGCTTACTTGGATGGTGAGGTGACTGCCTCTGAGCGCAAGCAGGTTGAGGAGTGGCTTGAGACTGACCCAGTTGTCCAGCGCTTGTATGCTCGCCTGTTGCAGTTGCGTCAGGGCATCCAAACTATGCCGGTTCCCGCCCCGACCGAATCGGTTGAAAAAACAGTCGAAAAAGTTCTGCAACGAGTCGATCGCCGTCCTAAGCTTTCTCTAGTGTTTGGGGGAGCTGCCGTTGCCGCCGCTGTGGTAGTTGGCGCGATCGCGAGTCTGCTGTCGGGCGACAATTCTTTCAGCCCACAATTTGCCGAATCCCCTAATACATCTGGTTCTGTTGAGCAAGCTCAGTTGTCCAATGCAGCTCAACCTAACGTGTCTTCCGAAGCATTGATGATCGCCTTAGATCAGCCTGTGGTGCAAATTCCTAAGGCTCCAGTTTCAGTTCCATCAGAATCTCTCGACACGCTTTATAACGATTCCAACGATAACATCCGTTAGTCGGTCGTAGAAGGGTCGCAGAGTCACACCGAGTCTCGTGGGTCTTTCAGCGAAGCAGTTCTGGCAAAGGATTGCTTCGCTTTTGCTATTGGTAGACCTCTCCCTAAATCCCTCGCCGCATCGGAGAGGGACTTTGAACCTCCTTGAAGGAGGGAAGGGGCTGGAGCGAGATCAACGCCAAACACCGCTGGGCAGAAAACGTCCCTGTAATTGGTGAACACGCTTCAAGGTCATGAAGTAAGCCCATGCTTGCCCCAGCGATCGCATCTCTGGATCAAACACTTCAATGAGCTGACGCTGATATTCGTTGAGTTCTGGCGATCGCTCTGACACATAGTCTTCTAGCTCATCTAAGACCCGTAAAGTTGCTGAGTCTGGAAAAGATAACAAAAACCCAAAAACCCAGCCTTCTCCGGCAACCATCGCTGGATAGCCCATTGGTAAAGCAAACAGTTGCCCTTGAGCGATCGCAGGCTGCTCTTGGCTAACCTTACCTGCACAATAGCGTTGATAGTTGATCTCACCTGGCTTGAGCGTTCCATAGACAAACACTCGCAATTCTGACGATCCCAAGCTGAAATCCATTTCTCGCGTATTAGAGCTGTAACAAGCATTTAGAATGAGTAAGCAAACCCGATGATTGAAATTTAGCAGGAGTTCCTTGCGTGGAGTCCCGGTATACCCCCACAGCAATTGAGGAAAAATGGCAACAAACTTGGGCTGAGCAAGGCTTAGACCAGACCTCTACAGATGCCAACAAGCCAAAGTTTTATGCACTGTCCATGTTTCCCTATCCATCGGGTAACCTGCACATGGGTCACGTGCGCGTGTATACGATCGCCGATGTGATCGCTCGTCTCAAAAAAATGCAAGGCTACCGAGTGCTGCACCCCATGGGCTGGGATGCTTTTGGGTTGCCTGCCGAAAACGCTGCGATCGATCGCGGCATTCAGCCTTCGGAATGGACTTATCAAAATGTCGCCCAGATGCGGCAGCAGTTGAAAAAACTTGGCACCTCTTTTGATTGGAGCCGTGAAGTCACCACCTGCTCGCCCGACTATTACCGCTGGACACAGTGGATTTTCTTGCAGTTTCTCCAAGCGGGTTTGGCTTACCAAAAAGAAGCAGCCGTTAACTGGGACCCCATCGACCAAACCGTTTTAGCCAACGAACAAGTTGATAACGAAGGTCGGTCGTGGCGATCGGGCGCGATCGTTGAGCGCAAATTGTTGCGGCAGTGGTTCCTCAAAATCACCGATTACGCTGAGCAATTGTTGAGCGACCTCGACAAACTCACAGGTTGGCCTGAGCGCGTCAAACTCATGCAAGCCAACTGGATCGGCAAATCAGTTGGTGCTTATTTAGAATTTCCGATTGTCGGTTCTGACGAGAAGATCGGCGTGTTCACCACTCGCCCCGATACAGTGTATGGCGTAACTTACGTCGTTCTCGCACCCGAACACCCCCTCACGCTACAAGTCACGACTCCTGAGCAAAAAGCAGCAGTCGAAGCGTTTATTCAAGAGGTTTCTAACCAAAGCGAACTCGAACGCACTGCTGAAGACAAACCCAAGCGTGGGATTCCGACAGGTGGCACGGCAATTAACCCCTTCACAGGCGAAGAGGTGCCAATTTTGATCGCCGACTACGTGCTCTATGAATACGGTACTGGCGCAGTGATGGGGGTTCCGGCCCATGATGTGCGGGACTTCAAGTTCGCCAAAGAAAAGCAGTTGCCGATCAAAGTTGTGATTGTGCCAGAAGGTGGGGACGCAGCAGACCCCCTAGAAGCGGCTTACACCGAGCCAGGGGTGATGGTCAACTCTGGCAAATTTGACGGGATGGCTTCGACTGCGGCGAAGGAAGCGATCGTGCAACACGCCGAAAGCGAAGGATTTGGCAAAGCTCGCGTACAGTATCGGTTGCGAGATTGGTTGATTTCTCGGCAACGCTATTGGGGTGCGCCGATTCCAGTGATTCACTGCCCCAAGTGCGGCACCGTACCCGTCCCTGATCAAGACCTTCCCGTCTTGCTACCTGACAATGTTGCCTTCTCTGGTCGTGGGCCTTCTCCCTTGGCTCAAATGGAAGACTGGGTGAACGTTCCCTGTCCCAGTTGTGGCACTGCGGCGAAGCGGGAAACCGACACGATGGATACCTTTATTGATTCGTCGTGGTACTTCCTTCGCTACCCCGATGCCAATAACGATCAGGCAGCGTTTGATCCAGCCAAAACTAATGATTGGATGCCGGTTGATCAATATGTGGGTGGGATTGAACACGCGATTCTGCACTTGTTGTACTCGCGCTTCTTTACGAAAGTGTTGCGCGATCGCGGCCTGTTAAACTTTGACGAGCCGTTTACCCGTCTGCTGACTCAGGGGATGGTGCAGGGACTAACCTACAAAAACCCGACCACAGGCAAGTACGTCACCCCCAACCTCGTCAATGCGGCTGACCCGCGTGACCCCGAAACCGGCGAACCGTTAGAAGTGTTTTACGAGAAGATGTCGAAGTCGAAATACAACGGGGTTGATCCAGAGCAAGTGCTGGCGAAATATGGCGCAGATACCGCTCGGATGTTCATCCTCTTCAAGGCTCCCCCTGAGAAAGATCTAGAGTGGGATGATGCTGATGTGGAGGGTCAGTTCCGCTTCCTGAGTCGGGTTTGGCGGCTCGTGAGTGAGTTTGCCGGTCAAGGACGTAAGCTCAACCAGAAAATCAACGTTGACAACCTCAGCAAGCCAGAAAAAGACTTGCGGCGGGCGATTCACACGGCAATTCATGCAGTCACCGAAGACTTTGAAGGCGAGTATCAATTCAACACTGCGGTCTCAGAGTTGATGAAGCTCAGCAATGCGCTCACCGATGCTACTTGCAAAGATTCCGCCGTCTACAACGAAGGTATCCAGACACTCTTACTGTTGTTAGCGCCTCTTGCACCGCACATTGCTGATGAATTGTGGCAGCGAATTGGTCACACGGAGTCCGTGCATTTGCAAAGTTGGCCCCAAGCTGACCCCAATGCTTTGGTTGCTGACGAGATCACGCTGGTGATTCAAATTCTCGGTAAGACTCGCGGCAGCATTCAAGTGCCTGCAAGTGCTGACAAAGCAGCTCAAGAACAATATGCGCGTGATTCAGAACTAGCTCAGCGCTATATTGCTGGCAAAGAACTGAAGAAGGTGATTGTGGTTCCGGGCAAACTAGTCAACTTTGTGGTGGCCTAAACTCACAGCACGCATCTGGATACCTCTCGCATAGGTGATTGAATTTGCAAGCCCTACTTCAGTTCGTTTTGGGTCAAATTCAAAACTTGGGAATCTGGGCACCGATCGCGTTTATCGTGACTTATGCGATCGCAACGGTTGCTTTGATTCCTAGCTCACTATTGACGTTAGGTGCCGGGGCATTGTTTGGGTTAGCCTCTGGCTTTTTGTATGCTTTCCTAGGCGCTACTTTGGGGGCAACCACGTCTTTTTTAGTCGGACGTTATTTAGCTCGCGATTGGGTGGTACAGAAAATTGCGGGTCACCCCAAATTACAGGCGATCGATGCAGCGGTAGCAAAAGCAGGATTCAAGATTGTCGTGC
>CBIHQL010000392.1:0-4729 GCA_966211855.1 uncultured bacterium | reverse complement strand
CATGACCCAAGAACTGTTGCGGCAAGATCTACAAGGTCTCCTCGCAGAACTTACTCCTCAACAACGGGAAGTGTTAACGCTGCGCTTTGGCCTCAATGATGGTAATGAGCTGTCGTTGGCTAAGGTCGGAGAGCGGCTCAACATCAGCCGGGAGCGGGTTCGCCAGCTAGAGCATCAAGCGCTCAACCACCTACGTCGTCGCCAAGATAGCGTGCGTGAATATCTCGCGAGCTAACCACAGTTGACACTTAGGTAACCACCATAGAGACGTGAGCGATCGCGTCTCTTTTTTGTTGGGATTTGAGAAGAGATTTTGCCTTTTGTTGCGGTAATTGCTCAGTTTGTGAGGGCTTTACTGCTCTTATGTCACGATTGAAGAGTGAAACCTGTCTATTTGACTCCAAAAGTTGCCAAATACGCCTACAGATGAGCGATCGCCTGTAGCAAAAAACGACATTTATCTACAATTTGTCATTCTTTATTTGTCTTTCGGGAATCCTATCTTTAGGCTTTGTAGAACAATTTAGTTCCAATGACAACACCCCTTTGAGTCAGATTCATTTGTACCCAAAACCTGTCTGTAGAACCTCATTACAGTCTCTCCTTTGAGTGAACGGTCAGACAGGGTTTGTAAGGTACGTTGAAAGTAGCCCGGTTTCGTTGTCGAGTTGCGCTGGAGGAAACTGCAATGGCTCACAATTATCAATTTTCACTTTCGCCTTGGCGTGTTTTCACCTCAGCCGTTCGCCCATTGACCAGTTTAGCGCTGACTTTAGGTTGGGCGATCGCTGCCATGCCCAATGCGCAAGCTACTAGCGTTTCTGCACCCACTGCAACCTCTAGTACTCAACCGTCACAACGACTCACGGCTCAAGCTGCTTCCGCGGCTAGCAACTCACTAGCCAATGGTGTCTATCTCTATGGCGAGTCAGCAGAACCAGAGCAAATTGGCAGCGCTTATATGGTGTTTGAAGTCAAAGAAGGGAAGGTGATGGGGGCGTTCTATATGCCTCGGTCTTCTTTCGATTGTTTTTCAGGGGCGTTTCAGGCCAATAAGTTAGCGCTCAATGTGGTCGATACCTACGAACAAAGTGTTCACCCCTATGCGATCTCCCTAGAACGCCTAGGCAACGTAGCATCCAGCAGCGAAAATTCTGCTTTGCCAGCGATCGGTTTAGAAGGCTTTCAGCGTCTCGATAAGCTCAGCGACAATGACCAACGGATTTTAGGCGTGTGTCAAGCTAGCTTTAAGGGCAATCAAGCAGGCAAGTAACTTTAGCTAAGATATGTTTTTAGTTAGTAAAGGGGCACAAAGCCCCAATAGCCTACTAACGATTACTTTGAGATTTCAAATCAATCTTCAAGGCAGCATCCCATTGTTTTGCCTGTAGCTGAACCCCCAACTGCCAGTCATGACTAGATGCCGCCATGATAGACAAAGTACTAAGGAAGGTTAATGCAAAAAGGCCACCGGACAGAAGAAACTTTTGGGCGAGGGAACGCTCACGCTTCTTCTGAGAATTGGCGCGAACAGGCTTATTTGAGTTACCATTAGAGCGGTTGCGGGCCATAAGTTCTCCTTAGGTGAGGATTTTTCGTAACCGTACAATGAAGTTTTTTAGGCGCTGGTCAACCAATCAGCGCCTTTTTTAGTTTATCTCTTGAAATCTTTTTTGGCTATGGAAATCAAAAAACAATTATTATTGTCTTAGTCCGATTATTATTGTGTTTATTTAGCAATAATATTTGCATTATATAATCCACAAAAACTTCAATCTTCTTTAAAGCACCCATCCAGCAAAGCACTTGGGCACGCTTTCTATTAATAACAAATTCATTTATTGCTCAATAAAAAAGTAATCATGCCAAGCTTGATGCGTCAGATTTTATGAAATGCTTCTATGATTAGAGTAGTTATAAAATATTTTCATGACTCCCAAAAACTAAAAACAGAAAAGAAGAACAATAGCTAAATATTATCAAGTGAATTTTAATTCTTGCTATTGCTTTAAATTTCATGCTGATTAAATCATGAATAGAGTCATAGTTCGTCAGCGATCGCTACTGAGCCGAGTAATCAGTACACTGGAAAAAGCGCGCTGCAACTTTGAGTATTCGCTGTTATGCCTCGCTTTCTCCATGTCGCCGATGTGCATTTAGGTCTCGATCGCTATGATCAGCCCGAACGCACCAAAGATTTCTTTCGTACCTTTCAAGATGTGTTGGTGCGGCACGCGATCGAGGCAGAGGTAGATTTTGTCTTGATTGCGGGTGACCTCTTTGAGCATCGCCAAGTCTTGCCTGCGATTTTGAACCAAGCTCAGGTTTGCTTTGAGATGCTACGAGAAGCGAATATCCCGGTGCTGGCGATCGAGGGCAACCACGACAACCGTCCCTACGCCACCCGCACCAGTTGGTTGCGATATCTGGCGGATTGGGAATATGTGATTTTGCTAGAACCCAATGATGCTGAGAGTGGTGGCTGTCTCTACGACCCTTGGACACCAGAAGCCAAAGCTGGGGGCTACATTGACCTAGACTGTGGGGTGCGTGTCCTCGGGTCTCGGTGGTATGGCGCATCAGCACCCCACGCGATCCAGCAGTTAGCCGACAGCATCCGACAGCTTCCACCGGGGCCAGCGCATACCGTAATGATGTTCCACCACGGCGTTGAGGGACAAATTGCCCGCTACACCGGAGCCTTGCGTTATAGTGACTTGCTCCCCCTCAAACAGGCTGGGGTGGATTATCTCGCGCTAGGGCACATCCACAAGAACTATGAGATGGAAGGCTGGGTGTTTAACCCCGGTTCCCTCGAAGCCAAGAGCGTCGCCGAGAACTTGCAGCAAAATACTCGCGGTGCTTACTTGGTCGAAATTGATGACACTGGCATTCGCGCCGAACTCAAGCAAGATTACCAGCAGCGACCGATTTTGCGTTTGCAACTGGAAGCCAAAAAACATCAAGCCCCCGATGAAGTAGAACAAGCCGCGATCGCCTACATTCAAGCCGCTGCCCAATCGAAAAAAACCCAAGACGCGATCGTAGAATTGCGAATTCACGGTCAAGTTGGGTTTAATCGCCTAGAACTCAATGTCCGCAAATTACGGGATCAACTGCATCAACTGAGCCAAGCCCTGATCTTTTTGCTCCGCTACGACGCCACAGGCACCGAGTACGAAACACCAGTCATGGGTCAGGGTGACGAACCCCCACCCCGCAGCGCGATCGAAATGCAAGCCTTTGCCGATCTCTTGTCAGCCAATCATGCCTATCAAGAGCAAACTGACAAGCTCGCCAAAAATCTGGTCGATCTCAAAGATTCGGTACTAGACAACCAGTCAGAAGCTGAACTCTACAAGCTCATAGAGCAAATGCTGAGTTCAACTACCTCAGCCGAGACTAAAGAACCCTCGATTTGAACACTAGATCTCCGTTAGAGTGCCTCACGCTCGACCCGAATCAGGTTTTCGGTGACGCTCTCGAAGGTATCATCGTGGCTGATGATGAAAAGCTGACGGAAGGTTTTGAGGTTACCGATCGCTTCTGCTAATTGTTGGCGGCGGGCTTGATCCATATTCGTCGTCGGTTCATCAAAGAAGGCAACGTCAATATCAGCCAAAACCTTGAGCAACGCCAGCCGCACCGCTAAAGCTGCACACATCTGCTCTCCCCCTGACAAACTCTTGAAGCTGCGCCAATAACCGCCTTCTTGCACCCGAATTTCGTAGTCACCAGTCCACTCTAGAGCGACATTCTGACGGTTGACGAGTTCGCGGAAGAGCTTGTCGGCTTCACGAGAAATTTCTTCAATATAGAATCTTGTGATTCGAGGGCCAGCCTGGTTGTAGACTTGGCGGGCATCGGTGATAAATTGCTGAATGCGTTGCCGTTCACCGAGTTGGGCTTGAGATTGGGTGCGCTTGTCGGCGATCGCTTGTAAATCTGCTAACTGTTGCTCAATCTGCTGCAAGAACTTTTGCCGCTGGGGCAAGCTACCTGCTAACTGATCCTTTTGGCTACGGAGTTGGTTGTACTGTGCTTCAACAATTAATAGTTGCTGGGGATCATAGGTAGCAGTTAATTGCTGAAGTTGATTCTGGAGTTCAGCTTGCTCAGTTTTAAGAGTTTCTAGATGCGCGATCGCCGCTTGAAAGTTGGCTTCCAAGTTTGGCAGTTGGGCAGCATCTTTTTGATTTTGCAAATAGAGATCGCGTGCTACTTGGTAACTATCTTTGGCAACCTGCTGAGCTTCGATCTGTTCTGGCAAATCGGCAAAAACGGCGAGGGCAGCATCCAATTGTGCCAACTCTTGTTCAATCTCGGCCTGAGCTTGCTGTACCTGAGCGTATTGTTGTTGCAGTTGGGCTTGCTGTTGCAGTTCTTGCTGGCGAATTTGGCTGCGCCCACGGGGGTTGTTGAGTGCTTGCAGTTGAGCGGTGAGAGTTTGCTGCTGTTGTTGCAAGTCGGCTTCAGTTGCTAGTTGTGCTTGCAGGTTAGTGAGCTGAGTGTGCAATTCGGCTGCTTGTGCCTGTAAATTCGCCTGTCGAGCAATCAGATTCTCTAGCGTCGCAAAGATTGTTTTCTGCTGATAACCCTGTTCTAACTGCTGCTTGACCGTTACCAACTGCTGCTTTAACTGAGAAGTCGCAGTTTGGGGCGACAGGTCATCAAGAATTTGCTGGATATTGCCTAGCAAGTCGGCATTCAGAGCTAAACCAGCCTGAAG
>CBIHQL010000391.1:0-4737 GCA_966211855.1 uncultured bacterium | reverse complement strand
TTCCATCTGGGCTAAAGTTAGCACTCCAAACTCTGCCCTTATGACCTCCTAAAATGGCTAGTTGCTTACCATCTAAACTCCATAGTCGAGCAGTAGCGTCAGCTGACACTGTGACAATATATTTTTCATTCGCGCTAAAACTGATACTGTCGAATTTATCATCAAATCTACTACTATCTTTTAGAGCAGATAATCGATTGTCAGACCAGTGCCAAAGGCGCACAGTACCATCAGAAGATGCAGTGACTATATGTTTTCCATCTTTACTAAAAACTGCACTGCTAACGCTATCCTGATGGCCCCTCAATATCAAAATCTGATTGCCAGATAAATCCCATAAACGAGCTGTCTTATCATCTTTAAAGTCTGCAGAGGTGATAATGTATTTTCCGTCTGGGCTAAAGCTAGCACTAATTAATCCATCTTGATGACCTTTTAATATCAAAGTCTGATTGCCAGATAAATCCCATAAGCGAGCTGTTTTATCTTCAGATGCTGTGACGATATGTTTTCCATCTGGGCTAAAGTTAGCACTATTAATAACATCTTCATGTCCTGTTACAATAGTAAGCTGTTCTCCATCTAAGCCCCATAAGCGAGCTGTTTTATCTTCAGATGCTGTGACGATATGTTTTCCATCTGGACTAAAGCTAGCGCTCCAGACTTTCTTCTTATGGCCTCTTAAAACAGCAAGTTGTTTTCCATCTAAATTCCATAAACGTGCTGTTCCATCATCCGATGCTGTGACAATCTGTCGTCCATCTGGACTAAAGCTAGCATGATGAACATACTTAGTATTGCCTCTAAAAGTTTTTAGAGGTTTTCCATCTAAGCCCCATAAGCGAACTGTTCCATCATCCGATGCTGTGACAATTTGCCGCCCATTGGGGCTGAATTGAGCACTCCAAACTCTACTCCTATGTCCATTTAAAGTGACAAGTCGTTTTCCATCTAAGCCCCATAAGCGAGCTGTCCCGTCATCTGATGCTGTGACAATCTGCTGCCCATTGGGGCTGAATTGAGCACTATACACCCTGCCATAGTGCCCCCTGAATTGATTGACTTCATGAATATTATTGAGAATGGTTTGCAAAGCCAAAATTGGACTTGTAATCGAGTAATTTTCTAATGAGGAATTAGCCCTTAGTAAGGCTTGTAAATCTTGACCAGCATGTATAGCTGATAATAGTGCCTCTATTTCCTGAAAATTGAATTGTTGTAGAGTTCTGACTCCTCCCTGCTCTAATCTTGTACTTTCCTGGGCTGCTTGTAAATGTCTGTAAGTTTGCCATGAAAATCCTATGGTTATCACTGCGGCTACTAATGATGTAGCTAATATAGAAGAGCCAAAACGAATTTTTTGTTTTGCTTTCTGGTTAGCTATTGCTAGGATTTCTTTAGATTTTTCAACTCGCTCTAGTTCTGCTTCTGCTAGTTGGTGCTGTGCCTCGGCTCGTTCGCGTTGCTGTCGCTCCTTGTCTAGCTCCACTATCAGGGCTTGCAGCTTAGGTTCCTGTTGCTGACGGATAAAAGCAGCTAGGTAGTCGTGAACAAGTTGATAACGGTTCGCAGGCGATTCCTTCAGCAACAACACTAGCCCAGAATCAACAAAAATCTGCAAAACTAAATTGAGTTGTTCATTACTACTATTTGCTTGTACTAAGATATCTTGTAAACCTCGCTCTAGTTCCTCGCGGGTTTTCAGCGGACGGGTGCCTTTTTCGTCGGTCAGCAAGTACAGCACCAGTTCCGCCATATCGTGGTTTTCGGGGCCGCAGTCTTCTACCACTTCCGAGAGGTAGCGTCTCACGAGTTCTTGCTTAGGGCCGTGCTGTTGATATTGAGCGAGGGTGGTGATCGCTTCGGTTTGCAGTTGTGCCCCTACAATTTGCAACTCAATCGGGCGCACTTCCTCTAGTTCACCTGCCAAATCTTCCACCACTCTGTCTATGAGAGCAGGCTCTAGGTAAAACTGGGCGCGTTCTGTCAAGTCTTGGATGATGGCTTTGGCAGCGCTGGGCGTGAAGTTGCCTAAGCCATAGAGCACCCGACAGCCCAAAATATCCTGCTCAATAATCTTCATGCTTTCGAGGCGATTGCACTCTAGCAAGTAGTGCAAATAGTCCTCCCGCAGTGACAAAATCACCTTCAGCGACAACACATGCAGGCACTCACCGAGAAACTCAAAAAACTGTCGCCGTTGTAGGGGTTCGGTGCAAGCGAAGAAAAACTCCTCAAATTGATCAAAAATCAAGATGGTGCGGAGGTTATCTTGCTCGTTCTGCCGCAGTCGCTCCAAAATCGCTGGCAGCGTGTGACTAGGTGCGGGTTCTACTGGAAACTCTCGACCCTGGACTGTGGCAAGTTCTCGTTGGTGAGCGATCGCCCCTAATGCCTGTGCCAGTTCTTCACCTAAGACCTCAATCCAGTCAGTGTACTTCCGCATCAAGACCGGCAAATTCTCCTGCACCCCGATCGTCCGACGTTGCAAAGCAGGCACCAAACCCGCCGCCACCAACGAGCTTTTGCCCACCCCAGACAAGCCATGCACCACAATCAGCTTGCAGTCATTCCGCCCAATCCGTTGCAGTAGCGCTTCTAAATCTCGTTGCCGCCCAGAAGCAATAATCTCGGGTGCCACCTCCCCTGTCTCGACCACCTGCTGCTCATACTGCCGAGTGCCCACCTCTTCCGCCACGGCTTCCCGCTTCGGCTGTAAGCGCCCCGCTCCTACAAACGCCCGGATGCCGTACTGCTGCTCCACCGAGAGGCGAAGTTGTTTAACCTGAAAGGCTTCTAGATATTGCTTCTGGCTATGGTACAGATCGCGTAGCTCATTCAGCACCTGAATATAAAACTTGGGATAGCCCTGGTCACCTAATTGCTTCGCTGGTAGTAGGGTCGCGATCGCAGCCGAAGTTTCACCCGTTGCCCGCTGTGCCTGAGCCAAAAGCAGCAGATATAACCCCTGAAACCACCGTCGATTTTCAGGTTGTTTTTTGGTGATTTCTAAAGCGTTCAACGCAGCTTGTTTGGCGACTTTCCACTGCTGACGTTCTAGGGTAGCTCTGGCTAAAAAACCATAATTTTGGGCGAAGCGAACTGGTGATCGATAGTAGGGGTGTAGCGCGATCGCTCGGTTGGCGACTTGTTCCAGTTCATCCCAAGCTTTGAGTTTTTGTAGAGTACGCTCCAGGCGAGTGAGGCAAGCAGCTACTAACCCAGGCCAGTGCGATCGCTCAAAAATCTCAATCGCTTTCTTTAAGGTTTCGTACACCGATTGCCAATTAGTTTCCTCTTCTCGCCCCTGGGCACTTAGTACGTAGCGGTATTGCCCGATATAAAACAGCAACAGCCCGACTTTAAGCTGAGGAGGAGTGGTGAATGTGGTTGAGGCAGTGTTGTCGCTAGCCGGGGCAGGTGTTGCATCAACTTGGCCTTGCCAAAAAGTTAAGCTCCGCTCGAAGTGCTGTAATCCAACGATTCTGTTACTGGCATTGAGACCGCGACAAAGCTCTAAATTTGCTCGCAGTTCGGGGTCTAGCAATTGCCCTTGTTGTTGCACATCTTGCAGAGCAGACTCTAACTCGGCAGGCTGCAAAATCACTAAATGACTGACTTGCTCTAACCGGGAGTGCCAAGCTCGATTGGATGCGGGATCAAATAAGGTAGCAAATAACTCTTCGATCTCTTGGCGAAGCGTTTGCAATAGGGTGTTAGGGGCGATCGCAAACTCAGTCACGGTGGCCCAGCTTTCCAAGTCCGGAGCTAAGCGCACCAACTTTTTCAGCACATCATCATGAATCCACAGCACCAACGGGAAGTGGAAGTGCTTGCGAAATTCTTCTCGTACCTGATTTGTCGCCGTCAACACCTGCTCGAGATCGCGCACTGATTCCAAGCCAAACACCATCAAGGCGGCTGGCTGCTCCTCCCCCAATTCAGCCCGAATCGTGGCATAGAGGCTTTGTGCCGTTTCACTCAGCGTCAGAGTTTGCAGGGGGACGGTACAAAGTTCTTGCAACTGCTGCACCAAGCGATCGCGCAAATTAATATAATTGCACCGTGCCAAGATCAGCTTGAACTCCCCTTGCGCTGCCTCGATCGCCCAAGCCAACTCCTCTAACGCTTCTGTATTCGCGACATCAATCTCATCGGGCCGGAGAGGTTCAGTCATTGCTTTGTAACTCTGGTGCTTCTGCCAAAATTGGGTTCACATCAAACCAGGAGCCATCGCGATCGCGGTACTCAAACACATTGCGGCTACGAATTAAGGTTTGATAGCCTTGGTCACCACTCACCTTTTTCCGCTGTCGTACCTGTCGCAAGAGTTCCCACTCATCATCCGAAATTGGCATTGCCATCTCATTTCGTCGTGCCCGGATTACGGCCTCTAGCGTGTCTTTCGTCAGGGGTATCTTGCGTTCTTTCTTGATCCAATCGTTTAGTAACCGCAGTAAATCTCGTGCATGTCCACCACTCACCTGGCACAAGCGATCGAGGGTTTCGGGGCTGTCAAACAGTTCGGTTATGGCATTGAGCCGCTGTGTCTCATCCAATTGTGGAAAAGCTCTGGTCATCACCATTTGCTTCAGCAGGTCTATCCCTGGGGCGCAATCATTGCCATCTCGCAACTGCACAGGCACCATCGGCAACACCTTCGGTTCTTCCGGAAAGCGCTGCGTTAAGTTGCCATAGTCATTCGAGAACTTCAGAGCCAACGGCATGGTGTAGACC
>CBIHQL010000390.1:0-4745 GCA_966211855.1 uncultured bacterium | reverse complement strand
CCGGAACTGCAATAACCCCTGCATAGAGACAGCCAAAGAATGCGGTTAGATAATCTAACCCAGGGGGATATAACAGTAAGGCCCGTTCTCCTTGCAGGTTCAGGGCTTGGAGCTGAACCGCGATCGCCCGACTGCGCCGATCAAACTCTGCATAGGTCAACCAGTCCGACTCAGTTTCACCATCCGCTAAGAATGTATATGCTCGTTGGTTTGATTGCTGGGATGCCCGCTCACGCAGCAATTCCACCATTGATGCATAACCAATTGCAAATTCCGGATTACACTGAGTCACACTTTACCTTCCTTGTGAATGCACCAGGCGAAAAACTGAAGAATGAGCGGGGTGATGACTCCTCTGTCTGATTGAATCTCTGGCTGGCGATCGCGGTTCTTAACTGATCCACTGCAAAATCTCTAGCCGAGGAGATGAGTCAATCAAGCCGCTAAAAATTCTGTTGAATTGGTGGCTGTTTTGCTACGTCACACTTCTAGCGGTTTCGGTAACCATGATGTCATCGCTGCATTAAACCGTGATTGAGGATGCAAAGGTAAAAACAAATTTTTTGTAAATGACATTAGTTCTCAATTAATATAGGTTTAACTGCAAGCCTTGACAACCCCTAGAAGAAAATTATTGTCAATTAGCAGCACCGGTTATCTAATCATTTAGCCAATTTATCTAATCAGGAAACAGTTCTAGATCTGTTCCAAGCCATGAACAGGGCTAGAATTCATCCTTTACTCAAATTTGTTGACACGATTTTGTTGAGAACTATTCTAAGTGTAGTAAGATGCCATTCAGACTTACACCGATCTCTAATTGAGAATTAGTCTAGTCAAGATTACGGAGGCCCAGCGAACTCATCGTTGATTGGCATCTCCGAAAGTGCTGCTGATTTATCAGCGAGTCGCAGTTAACGTGCTTTCTATCGATACGTGAGGAGATATGACCAGTAGACCGCAGTTCCTGAGCTACAGCCTCGGCTTACTTGGGGTGGTGCCCGCTCTGATTGCTAGCCCTGCTTTGGCCCAGAGCAGCCAAATTACAAACGTTCAACTCAATCCCCAGGATGGCGGCCTAGAAGTTGTCTTGGAAACAAGCGATGGTGCTGCGGTTCGGGCTTTGACTACCCGTTCTGGTAATACGCTCACCACCGATCTGACAAACGCACAACTGCGCTTAGCGGGCCAAGAGTCTTTTCGCCAAGTTAACCCCGCAGCGGGAATTGCAGAAGTAACTGTCACCTCGCTCACTGAAAATAGTGTGCGGGTCACCATCGTTGGAGAATCATCTGCCCCCACCAGTGCGCTCACTCGGCAGGGAAACACAGTCTTTCTAAACATCAATTCTACTGACGCGATCGCTACAGAAACCCCTGTTGAATCAGAAACCGCTGAGTCAGAGACTGTTACACCAGACACTGAAACAACCAGTGAATCTGAGGTTGCTGACGACACAGACACGAGCACTGATAGCGAAGACACAAGTGCTGATGGTGAAACTGATGCAATTCGGATCGTGGCGACCGATGACGAAGAGGAAGGTTACACCGTCAGACGCGCCACCTCTGCAACCAGAACAGAAACCCCGCTACGAGATACTCCCCGTTCTATTCAAGTAGTGCCAGAGCAAGTCTTAGAAGATCAGCAGGTGATTCGCCTTGATGAGGCCCTCCAAAACGTCGCGGGTGTCGCTCAAGATGACAGCTTTGGGGGTACGCGCGATCGCTTTACGATTCGAGGGTTCTCTCAAGATACTTTCTTGCGGAATGGCTTCCGTCAAAGACAAAGTAGCTTGAGAGAAACTGCCAATGTTGAGCGGGTTGAAGTCTTAAGAGGCCCAGCGTCGGTTCTCTATGGACAACTAGAACCCGGCGGTGTCGTTAACTTGGTGACTGAGCAACCCTTATTTGAACCTGCTTATAGTGCTGAGTTATCTGTTGGTAGCTTTGGGCTGTTTCGACCAAGCGTGGACTTAACAGGCCCCGTCAATGATGACGGCTCGGTGCGCTATCGCCTTAACGCTGTGTTTGAAGGCGGTGGTAACTTCCGCGATTTTGATCGAGACACTGATCGCCTCTTTGTCGCTCCAGTTTTGGCTTGGGATATTGGCGATCGCACCTCTGTATTGTTTGAAGCTGACTATCTCAAAGACAAGCGTCCGTTTGACCGAGGTCTTGTAGCGATTGGCGAAGGCATTGCCGATATTCCCTACGATCGTGTGTTGGGTCATCCCGATGATGAAAGTGAAATTGAAGAATTTTCGGTTGGTTATCAGTTAGAACATGAGCTCAACGATAACTGGAAAATTCGTAACGGCTTACGGTTTACCAATTCTGACACCTTCGATTACCGAGCCGATTCCCGACTGGCTCGAGCCAACGGTCAACTCGATCGCCGCTTCCGCTCTAATGACGACGTATCAGAAACCCTAGACTTTCAGACCAATGTCACAGGTAAGTTTGCCACAGGTGCGATCGAGCACACACTGCTGTTTGGTGTAGATGTCGCTCGGACACTGAGATCAGGAACACAACGGGCCTTACCCACTGATCCCAACTTCACAATTGATATCTACAATCCTGTTTACGGCGATCGCCCTGACCTATCTGAACTCACTAGATTTGTCCGCAACAACGGTAGTCGAGTCAATACAGTGGGGCTTTACTTGCAAGATCAGATTGATCTGACCGATAATCTCATCTTGCTGGCAGGTGGACGGATTGACTTCTTTGATCAATCCAATACCAACAATCTCTCAGGCCGAAAGTTTGAGCAGGATGATACTGCCTTCAGCCCTCAAGTTGGTTTGGTTTATCAGCCGATTGAACCCATTTCCATCTATGGCAGCTACAGCCGCGCCTTTATCCCCTCCACATCCATCCGAGCCGATGGTTCTCTTCTAGAACCCGAACGAGGTACGCAGTATGAGATTGGGGTAAGAGGTGAATTTCTAGACGGTCGGTTAGTCGCCAACCTAGCTGCTTTTGAGCTGACGAAGACTAATATTGCTACCACAGACCCGGATAATAGCGACTTTAGTATTCCTGTCGGTGAAGTGCGTAGCCGAGGGATTGAACTGGATGTCACCGGAGAACTGGCTCCCGGTTGGAATGTCATTGCCTCCTATGCCAACACTGATGCCGAAATCACCAAAGATAACTCTCTGACTGTAGGCAATCGGCTGACCAACGTTCCTCGTAATAGTGGCAGTTTGTGGTCTAGCTATGAGATCCAGAGCGGCAACTTGCAAGGTTTAGGTTTTGGGGCAGGTTTGTTTTTTGTCGGCGATCGCGCGGGCGACTTAGATGCCAGCTTTGAAATACCGAGCTATGTCCGCACGGATGCTGTAGTTTTCTACCGCCGCGACAACTGGCGAGCTGCGATCAACGTCAAGAATCTCTTTGACATTGACTACATCAAGGGCAGTGAAGGATACCGCGAGGCTGTCCACCCCGGTGAGCCTCTCACAATCATTGGTTCCTTATCAGTATCCTTCTAAGGACACCTAACCCCCAGCCCCTTCCCTAGTAGGGAAGGGGAGTTAGAAATTTCAAAGCCCCTCTCCTACGAGGCGAGGGGTTTGGGGAGAAGTCGCATTTGACAAATATCCTCTAAGGTATGTCATGAACATTCTCAGAGTGGTTCGACAACTTAAGTTCTACCTCTCAACAGGAATTGGAAAGGTCTGGCGATCGCAATTATCATCCGTGATCCAAGGATACCGCGATCGCTGGCTGCGCTTGAGTGTGCTGCTTCTGCTCACCCTCGTGACAACAGTTGCCTGTGGTCGAGATGTCGTTTCTGATGCTGGCTCTCAACCGTCGTTAAGCGCTCCTACTGTTACCACTACCGAGACGCGATCGGTTCAACACGCAATGGGTACTGCTCAAGTCCCTGTCGATCCTCAGCGAGTGGTGTCTTTGAGTTGGTTAGATGCCGTGCTCTCCCTCGGTGTCCAACCGATCGGTAGCAACCAGGTGAATGACTCTTATCTGCAAGAGCGGGCGGCGAATATCCCCAATGTGGGGCAGGCTGGTACTCCCAGTCTAGAAAAGATTTTGGCGCTCAAGCCTGATCTGATTTTAGGGTGGCAGACAGACCACAAAGCCATCTATCCGCAATTGTCTCGCATTGCCCCTACGGTAATTGATAGTGGAGAGGGTAGCGGAGCCTGGAAGGAGACGTTGCAACTCTATGCCCAAGCCCTTGGCAAAACGGCTGAAGCTGAGCAATTGATGATCAAGTACAAAGCCCGCTTAGAAGAGTTCAAACAAAAGATGGGTGCCACTGGTTCCCAGCCAGAGCAAACTCAGGTGTCAGTGGTGCGGGTTTATCCAGATGGCATCAGCCTTTACTTAAAGGACTCCTTCTGTGGCACGATCTTGGCGGATGCGGGGTTATCTCGTCCGTCTACTCAAAACTTAAGTGCTTCAGAAGCCAAAGCTTTGGGTGGCAATCCGGTGCAGTTGTCAATTAGCCGAGAGCTGTTGAGTCAGGCAGACGGAGATGTCTTGTTTGTCTGGTCAGCAGAGAACGATGCCAAATTAGCGCAGGATGCCCAGAAGCAACTAGAGCAACTCAAGTCTGATCCCCTCTGGGCGAACCTGAAGGCTGTGAAACAAAACCGCGTTTATCAAGTACCCAAGTACTGGATTGGCAGTGGCCCGATCGCCGCCAATTTGGTGATTGATGACTTGTTCAAATATCTGGTAGATGAGGCTTAGATATGACCCAGCACACCC
>CBIHQL010000389.1:0-4747 GCA_966211855.1 uncultured bacterium | reverse complement strand
TCCACCAAAAAACGCTGTCCATCTTGTAAAGCCGCGATCGGCAGCGATCGCAACCCGGCATCCAACACAAAGGCTAAGCTTGCAATCTCTTCGGCTTGTAAGTTTGCTTCCAGGGGTGCGACTAGCCATTGATACAACTGTTGGGCAGCAGGTAAATAGGCATCTGTATCTCGATTTGCAGGATCTGTGAGTTCATTGCGAAACTCCTGCGCGACTTGCAACACTTGCGATCGCGTTACTGAAATCCGCTTGCGTACAGGTTTCCCTTCTGCCGTAATCAGCACCAATTCCAACTGATCGTCATCACGCGGTTCTACCTTGCCCGGAAACGCCGCCAATGCCTGTCTCGGAGCCAATTGAGCCGGCACAAAATTAGCATAAATAATCGCAGGTTTGATGCCCGTTGCCTTGCCAATGATATCTAGATGTTTACAAATATCTGCTAAGTCACGCCTTGGGGGAAGCGAGGGACGATCAAAATAGTTGCTAAATTCTTGATTGAGTTGATCTTCTAGCGTGTAAACGCCTAGATCGACAGAATCACACGGAAGAGTTGCCAGCTCTGCCTGTAGTGGTTTGATTGGCTCGATCAAAGGAGACGCTAGCTCTGTCCTCACAGTCGGGGTTGGAACGGGGGTAGGAGTGGGAGTCGGGGTCGGAACAGGCGTGGGAACCGGGACAGGGGTCGGAATTGGCACCGGAATTGGTGTGGGTGGGGGAACTGGAACAGGTGGTGGCGGCGGTGCATTCACAGTTAGGGCGATCGCCACGGGAGTTGATAAAGAAACCCCATCACTGCCGCTTAAACTGAGGGCCGTAACTGCTCCAGTTGTCCCAGGCGCAGGGGTGTATGTGAAAGTGTCTCCAGGTGCGATCGCAGTTGTCCCTGGAATCACGGGTATCCCATTGCGGGTCAAACTGCCGTTGGATACCGCTGGAATCACAATTGAGGTGACATCAAAGTTGGCATCACTGGTTGTGGGAGCTAGGCCATCGTAGGTAAAAGTGATTGGAGTATCAAAATCTGTATTCGGTAAGGTCGGGTTGGCAACGGTTAGGGTTGGGGCAGCATTCACAGAAGTCAGGGTAATTCCTGTAGGCGTTCCACTAGCAACTCCACCATTCGGCAACAGCGGAAAAGACCCCGTCGTAACAGGAGCGCTCCCACCATTGAGGCTACCCGCCACACCATTAGCCGGAGCCCCTACCCCTACTGTAAATGGGAGATTGGTCAAGCCCCCTGCTGTTTGAATCGCGATTCCGCCATTATCTGTGGTGCCTGTTGCGTCAATCGTGGCACCACTCGCTAGGGTTCCAGTTCCTTGTACCACCCCGGTTGTAGTGGCAATTTCTACATCTCCACCAATTCCTGCACTGCCAGCTACAAAGTTGGTACCTCGCGTATCGATCGTAATTACACTCACATCTCCGCCCGCATTCAGCGAAACTCGGCCTCCAGTGGGTAACGTTGGCCCCGTCGCCGATGTATTGATTGCCCCCACCCGTAATGTCGTTGCGGCGCTGAGTTGCACAGAACCACCCGTCGCTGGACTACTCGTGTCGATGTTGCCTAGCACTAAGCTATTGCCAGAAAGCGCGATCGCTCGCCCATTGGTACGAATGGAATCAGTCAGATCTTGCATGATCACCGCTCCACCTCCTACTCCATCAGCATCGGCAGTGAAACTGATTGATCCCAATCCAGAGGCGAAACTGAGGCTGTTGTCAGACAAAGCATTGATCACAATGTCATTGCTAGCCTGAAGAGACACATTGGTATTGCCCAACAACGACTCTAAAGCCGCTTCAGAAATGGTGAATGAGCTAGCTCCCCCATCTGTTTCTAGAATCTGTCCATCTGTCACTTGGGCATCATCTGGCCCGCTGGTACCCGCTACGATCGTGATATTGACTGGGTCAAGTAACAAGGTGCCTGTCGTGCCATTGGTTGCACTGAGATCGACCTTGCCACGAAACAAGAGCGCTTGCTTGCCTGACACTTCGGCAAAACCCCCCTGTCCATTGCCCGCACCCCGCGCATTAATCTCTCCGGCAAAGCGGCTGGTGTCATCGGCCCAAACAATCACACGACCCCCATCTCCTTGCGCGATCGCATTGGCATTCAACTGGGTGTTAAAGCTGATATCGGTGCGGGTTGCTGTAGGTAACGTTCCTTGTCCTTGATAATCTCCCCCAATTCGCAAGGTGCCACCCCCCTCATCACCCGAAGCATCCACTGTGGCACCAAAGAGACCCACGCGATCGCCCACCACATCAATTGAGCCACCCTGCGCTCCGGTCGTATCTAACTTGCCAGCCACTAATGCAGTTCCCGGCTTGGCTGAGGTATTAGTATTCGTGCCGCTGAGGACAATTTCACCCTGGCTATTGATAGTCGCCTGAGTTGCGGGTTCGAGATTGCCACCTGTTAGTAACTCTGGCAGCGTAGCGATCGCCCCTGTCCAATCACGAACTTCTGAATCATCAGGAGCAATCTCCCAACTCAACAAACCTCCCTGTGGCGTTAACCGGACTAAATGCTGCCCCGGCACTGCAGCAACGGTGATCTGGCCTCCAGGGGCTGTGAGTTGCCCTGTATTCACCACGCTGCCACCGATCAAGTTGAGGCTCTGCCCAGTAGCAACCTGCAAATTACCAGCATTAGCGATCGCGCCTGGTTGAGACATGGTGAATGCCAGTTGATTGGGGGCTTCACCGAGCGCAGCATAGTTATTACTACCCTCGACATTAAACCACTGGCTCCCTAAACCGACTGCAGTGGCGCTAGTAGCGGTAAAAGATGCCGGAATATTTAAACTCGCGGTTGCCCCGAAGATAATACCTGCCGGATTTAACAGATATAAGTTGGCGTTGCTTCCCGTGACTTGCAACAACCCTTCGATGATCGATGCCTCTCCACCCACAACCCGCGCCAAAATATTCTGGATCTCTGGTGTAGACAAGAAATTGGCAATTTGGGCAGGCGCAACGTTGAATCGGCTAAAACTATGGAACAGATTGGCTCCATTCGTAGACTGTTGACCCCCATTGATATCAAACCCCGTCTCGGTGGGCGTGACGACAGTTCCTACCCCATCGGTTGCCGGGGCGATCGCTTGCGCTATCAGCAGCTCATCCGTTCTTTGAACCTGAGTAGGTGCAGCCGCAAACTCTAGCCCAAAAGTCTCTGGTGTCACCAAGTGCCCTGAAACACGCGCAGTTTGCATTGAGGGCATTGCGATCGCCACACGCTCAGCCTTGATGGATGGTACAGAGGCAGAAGGCGGAAGCTCAGGGGGCAGAGTCGGGTACAGCATACTTTCACATCCCAAACAGGCCAGAACCATTTTGCAGTAAACCCCAAGCTACTGCATCTAATTTGCATCTCCTGACTCATTAATCAGGATTTTATTGATGAGAGGATTTAGCCAGGGCAGACTGATTGTACAGGCTAGAGAAGAGAATGCGTTAGGCAAACTGCTGTGATCTACTACTGGCGTTAGGTGTGACCTATAGACGGGAATACTGCAAAGGGTGTGAGAACAGTCAAAAATTCGCATGGTTGTAGGGTCAGAATGGCAATCTCTGATAGAACTCGAAAAATCTTGTGGCAGCGATCGGGTAATCGTTGTGCCGTTTGTCGTTGTGAACTCGCGATGGATAGCACTGCACTTAGCTCAGGAGCGATCGCAGGCTACGAGTATCTGATCGAATCTGCGGCAGTAAATTTTGACAGCTATACTTCCCTCACCATAGAAGCAACAAATCTCCTTTTGCTCTGTTCTGCTCACCATACTGCTATTAGAAGCCAATCAGAAACATATTCTGTCGAACGCTTAAGAGAGATCAAAAAATTACACGAAATCTGGGTGCAAGAGACATTCCAGGTTGAACTCAAAGCTTCAACTCATGAGCCTTTCATGCTCTATCGCATTCAAACAGGCAAGTATTTGATCTCGATGCTACATGATAGCCATGCGTCAGTCTTTAACCATGACCCTCTAGAAGCGGGATATGAAACAGAGTTAGTAAATGAGTTTTTCCGACTTGTGCAAGATCATATTAACCTCTGGGATCAGTTAGGCAGCCCTGATCAGACGCAAGCCGAAACCCACTTAGATAAGGCAATCTGGCAGCTAGAAACGAATGGCTTCTTAGTTTACGGTTGCCAACGCCAAGAACCCCATCAGATGGCAGGCATCGTGATGGAAGACTGGTGTATGGCTTATCTCCTCGTAGTTCGGCAAAGCAACCCAGTCGCAGCTAAACAACATACCGCGATCGAACAACGCATGGGAGTTAAAAGCCCAGTTGATAGCCCATTTACAAGTTTTATTTTGGTGCAACCGGGCCGCTAATTTTATGATGTGATCGCTACTCTCCACTCTTAGGCTGATGCTGTCTGGCTAGCGGAGTGAGACGATTGAGAGATTTCGATCGCAAGAGAGAGGAGCTGGCGTGGTACAAGGCGTGATTTTGGATGTTGATGGAACGTTAGTGCTGAGCAACGATGCCCATGCTCAAGCCTGGATAGAAGCTTTTGCAGCGTTTGGATATGATATCCCATTTGATAAAGTGCGCCCCCTGATTGGCATGGGGGGCGATCATGTAATTCCTGAATTAGTACCTGATCTCAATAAAGAGGAAGGCATCGGCAAAGAGGTCGGCGATCGCCGCAAAGAATTAGTCGTTAACAAATTTGCACCACAACACAAACCTACCCCCGGTAGCCGAGAACGGGTGCAAA
>CBIHQL010000388.1:0-4750 GCA_966211855.1 uncultured bacterium | reverse complement strand
GCACCATCGTCAACTTAACCCGCACGACCAACAATCAAGTTGAGATGACGGTGGATGCTCCCTTTCGTCCTGATCTGCCTGACAATACAGGGTTCTCAATCAACACAGGGCTGACGAACCGCAACATTACGGCGATCGCCCTGGCTAGGGATGGCACGCTCTTTGTTGGCACTGCGGGTAGTGGGGTTTTTCGCTCTGTAGATCTTGGCGATCGCTGGCAGCAAGTAATCACTAACTTAGACGATCTCGAAATTCGTTGTCTTGCGGTTGAAGCGGTAGGGCGATCGCAACGAGTCTGGGTCGGCACAGCCCATCAAGGTGTGTTTCGCTCTGACAATGGCGGCGATCTGTGGGCAGCGGTCAACACTCATTTGACAAATACCGATATCCAAGCGATTTTAATTCCTCCAACCACTGGCGGCGGTTTACCTCCTGTCTTAGTCGGTGGTATTGGCATTCTCACATCACCGGATGGCTTCTACACACGCCCCGTACAACGAGGTGACATTGTGCAGGTGTTGCAGCCGCCCACGCAGCTAGACATCAGCACCACCCAGATCCCGACAGTGATGGCTGAGATCTCTCCGGTAATTTCTGCTCTCGCGCCACCCCTCAAACTTTGGCAGATTTTAGTCAAAACCCCAGATGGTTTGCAGGGTGTGCTCCAAACCCCCACCCTGGAGGCACTGACGCTGTTACCTGCTGCCCCAAATGATGAACTCGTTAGTGAGGTAGTCACGATTCAAGAGCCACCGACTGATCAACAATTGCCTCGACTGACGCTTCAGCAACCACTGCAATACAGCTATGACCCCTCAACCTACGAGATCTTAGCGAATGTTGTGCCAGCTACCCACGGTGAGACGGTGGTAGAAGTGCTAGGCAGCGGAGATGGTAATGCAGCCAACCCGCGACTCTATTTGAAAAAGCCACCCCTCACCTATATCCCTGCCGAGAATGCCCGAGGTGCTGCTAGTACCCTCAATGTGCGGGTAGATGGGGTGTTGTGGCAAGAGGTGCCGTCTCTCTATCCACTTCAGCCCCAAGACCAGGGCTATATCATCCGCATTGATCATCAGGGAACCCCCTCTGTGACCTTTGGCGATGGCAAGCGGGGGACACGATTACCCACGGGTCAAGAAAATATCGTTGCGACTTACCGCAGTGGGATTGGCCTGGAAGGAAATGTAGGGCCACAAAGTCTCAGCATTCTCAAAACTCGACCTCACGGGATCTCTGATGTCACCAATCCTCTAGCAGCGACGGGGGGCGCTGGGGCAGAAACACTGGCAGAAGCGCGCACCAACGCACCACCGACAGTCCGCACGCTCGATCGGATTGTGTCACTGCAAGACTTTGAAGATTTTGCCCAAGGTTTTGCTGGAGTGGGCAAGGCAGAAGCGATCGCTCTGTGGAATGGTTCGGCACCCATTGTGCATATCACGATCGCGGGTATGAAAGGGGCAGCCGTTCCTGAAACCAGCAGCCTCTACCAAAAGCTAGTGCTAGCGATCGCCCAAGCTCGTGACCCCGTTCAGCAGGTTGTTGTAGCGACCTATGAGCGCATTTTGTTCAATCTTGAAGGTCGTTTATTGCTCGATCCTCGTTATGACGCGGAGGTCGTGAGCGCTCAAGTGCAAGCCGCATTGATGACTGCATTTGCGTTTGAGCGGCGAAGTTTTGGTCAGCCTATTACCTCAGCCGAAGTCATCGAAGCGATGCAGCAAATTGCTGGGGTGACCGCCGTTGATTTAGACGCTCTCTATCGCTTTGGTCGCAGTAAGGCATTGGAGCCAGTGCTGGCGGCAGAGTCTGCTCGCTATGACCCTCAAACCCGCATCTCCTATCCCGCCCAGTTGTTGTTACTTAACCCTGTCGGAGTGCAACTGACCATTGTCTCCACTTTATAAATTTGGCTCGTTGATCCTAGTTTTATGACTCTGATAACCCGCGATCGCCTCTATAACTTATTGCCTGCCATTTATCGCCTCCGGGATGGTGTCGAGGGTGAGCCGCTGCGGGCGTTGCTGGCGGTTGTTGAGCAAGAACTACAGATTTTAGAAGGTAATATTTCTGATCTTTACGATGACTGGTTTATCGAAACTTGTGCTGAGTGGGTCGTGCCCTATATTGGCGATTTGCTGGATGTGCGAGAACTCTATGCCGATCGCGATCTCACCTACGGTCAACAAGAACGACGTGCTTACATTGCCAACACCCTCGCCTATCGTCGCCGCAAAGGCACCGCGCCAATTTTAGAGCAGTTGACGCGAGATGTCACAGGTTGGCGATCGCGGGTGGTAGAGTTTGCCCGTTTAGTCAACACCACTCAAAATCTCGACCATCTCCGCCCCCACAGCACCACCGTTAACCTGCGAACTCAAAACCAAAGCCCTCCAAGCAGTTCACCGTTTGAAACCCAAGCCGCCTATAGTGTGGAGGTACGCCCCATCAGCCGAGGTGGACGCTATAACACCCCCAATATTGGTCTGTATATCTGGCGTTTACAGAGTTATCCACTGGAGCGCAGTACGGCTCGACGGGTGCTCCCCACTAGCGATCGCGCCTATACATTTAACTGCTTAGGTCAAGATCAACCGTTATTTAACCAGCCCCAAACCGAAACGAATATTGTCTCTCTGGCTGAGGAAATCAATCTGCCTGTGCGGTTGCATCGAGAACCGCTCGCTCAGGAGTTGGCAAACCGCAGGCAAGCGCGATCGCAAGGGCAGGCTCCGAGGGGGTTGGGCTATTTTGACAGTGATCCGGTTCTGCAACTGTGGATCAATCGTCAGCCTCAACCTGTACCGCCAGAAGAGATAGTCATCTACAAGCTGGAGCCGTGGCCTACCCCAGAAGAGATCCGGTCGTCAGCGCTACCCAACGATGCTGACTTGCCAGCCCCAACCGTAGCAGTAGACCCTGAACTGGGACGGATCTTGTGGCTTGGAGAGTCAGCTCCTCAGCATGTAGAAGTTAGCTATTTTTATGGGTTTAGCGATGATGTCGGGGGCGGTACCTATGGTCGAGCTGAAGCACCTGATCTCACCCCATCCTTAAGCGACGCAGATCAAACCCAAATTCAGATCGATCCAATGAGCTGGGTGGTGCAACAGGAGCAAACGGCTGACCCCAACCCCTTAGCAACCGCTATTGAAACTTGGAACCAGACCGTGACCGCTTGGGAAGGTTTTGTCCGCAACACTCACATTCCCTTGGCACGGATTTCGATCCCGGCAGTGCATCTCGTTCAAGTTGACCGGGCAAAGGTTCGCCAACGTTTTTCTCCCGGTGTGTTGGGTGAGGGGCTGTCCGTCGTGTCAGGCTTGTGCCCCACTGAGGTGATGGTGACAGCAGGAGTGGCGATCGATGCTCAAGGGCGATCGCTGCGGTTGTGCCAGTCTCAACGTTTTGACCTAAAGCAAGTCGATGTTGCTGCTCTGCCCGACGGCAAGGGAGTGTTGGTCATTGCCGATCACCCAAGCTCTCCTGAAGCCGGGAAGCTGAAAGTCATTCCTGAAAAAACCCTAGAGGGCTACCCCACAGGAACCTTGATTCCCCTGGCACGCTTACAGTTGAGTGCCGAGCATCAGTTAACCCAACCACCTGATCAGACCATTCGCCATCAGCTTCAGCCTGGGATTGTCCAAGGGTTAGAAGTGCAAACTCGCCCTGGCACCCTAGAAACTTACGTTACGGCAGGCACAGGGGTAGATCGGCAGGGACGGGTCGTGGTTTTACCGCAAAATTGCCCGGTGGATGTGCGTGGCTATCAAGGGCAAACGCGATCGCTGGTGTTGGGTCTGCCTAACTGTTGGGGTGCTAGTTGGCAAATTGACTTGCTGGCTCCTCAAGCCCTCAAAACCCTTGACTACCCAGTGCTACATATAGCCGACTTAGAGATTCCCTGGGTGACCATTCATCAGGTTGATCCAGATATCTACCCTCAAGCTACCTGGACACGTCAGGGCTTAGCAGTCAGCTTCAGCGGGGCACAGATCACTATTGCTCCTGGCAGTCTCCATCCTCTGGTTACCTCACCTTCTCAGCAGCCTCGACCGCCTGTGCTGACACTAGAGCGAGAACAACGCCTCGACCTCAGCGCCTACGCCGGACGGACACTAATTTTGTGGATGGCGATCGCTCCCTCTTCTGGTTTACCGCTTCATTTTATCGAGCCACCGCGAGGTCAGGGGTGGCGTAACTTGGGCATTGTCCCCGATCTCAATCAGATCCCCGGACAGCCTACCGTTGCCAATGGGTTGATCGTGATTGGCGACAACCAGACCTATGTCGGAGACTTGACGATTGTGCTGCCTCCCCAACGGCGATTGACGATCGTGGCGGCAAATGGGTATCGACCTCATCTGCAAGGTGCGATCGCCATTCAAGGGACGGCGTTGGCTGAAGAGCGCGATCGCAGACAGGGAGAACTGCGCTTAGATGGATTGCTGATCGAAGGCCAAGTCCAGGTTACAGCCGGAAACCTCGGACAATTAGCCCTGCACCATTGCACCCTTGCTCCTCAAGCAGGCGGGATATGTGTGACCGCAGAAACCCCCGATCAGCCAGCCTGTCAAGATGACTCAGACCTCACCTTGGCTGCTTTTTTCCTCTACTGCCTCACCTTGATTGGGGTGTTGATTCGGCAAGAGTTGGGCATTAGCCGCAGTCACCCACCGCTGACACTCGGTGAAGTGCTGAAGCGGATTGTTGAACGACTCACCCTTTTGTTTCGCGAGTTTGTGCA
>CBIHQL010000387.1:0-4765 GCA_966211855.1 uncultured bacterium | reverse complement strand
GGCGATCGCCCGTGGCCCCATTGACCTGTCTACCCACAACAACTGTCTATTTTTGGTGGATGGTTTTGACTCACCGCCGATGGTGATGATGCCCTACAACCCGGCTTACTATCCTACGTTTATGGATCAAGCGGGTTGGCAAAAGGCCAAAGATGCTTATGCTTACGACTTTCCGCTAGACAAGCCACTCCCTAGCGAATTTGAGAAGGCTTATCGAATTGCTTGCAAGTCAGGTGTGAACTTCCGACCTTTGCGAATTAAAGGTGAGGGGTTTGAGCAAGACTGCATTAGTCTCTACAACTTGTTTACCAAGGCATTTTCTGGTAACTGGAGTTCTACCCCACGTACCCAAGAAGAGTTTCTCGAAGAAGCGCGAGAACTGCAAAGCTTAGTAGACCCCGATGTGTTTCCGATCGCGGAATATAACGGGGAAATGGTGGGCTTTTTTATGGGTCTGCCCGACTACAACATCCCGCTGAAGCACGTTAATGGCAAGCTGAACTTCTTTGGGATTCTCAAATTTCTCTGGTATCGCCGACAAATTAATCAAGGCCGGGTGATTGCCATTTGCTCGTTGCCCGAATATCGCCGCAAAATGGTACCTCTGGCGCTGATTTATTTGGGAATGCGGGGTGGCATTCAAAAAGGCAAACCTTATCAACGAGCAGAGTTGTCTTGGGTCTACGAAGACAACTCCCCATCTCGCAAACTCATTGAAGCATCAGGCGGCAAAATCTATAGGACCTATCGGATTTACGAAAAAGCGTTATGAAAGCGTTGGTAACAGGGGCAAACGGCTTTACTGGCTCTCACCTGACCCGCATGTTGGGGCAGCGAGGCGATACGGTGGTTGGCTTAGTCCGCAAATCGAGTGATTTATCGCGGTTAGCCGACTGTACAGTGCAACTGGTCTATGGCGACCTCAGCGATCGCGAAGCTTTACGCACAGCCATGCAAGGGGTAGATACTGTCTTTCATACAGCAGCCTATGTCGAACTTGGTCTGGTGAATGCGGCAGAAATGGCGCGGGTGAATGTGGAGGGCACGCGGGCGGTGATGGAAGTTGCCCAAGAATTAGGGGTGTCTAAAATCGTCTATTGCAGCACCATTGGCATTTTTGGGGATACGCAGGGACAGGTCGTCAATGAAACCTTTCAGCGCACCCAGAAAAATTTTTCGTCAGCTTATGACAGCACCAAATACGAAGCCCAAGCCATTGTCGATCGCATGGCTGCACAAGGGCTACCTGTGGTGAGTGTGCTACCCTCCGGGATTTTTGGGGCTGATGACCCGCATTTTATTCCGGTACTGCGGCAGTTTCTCAAGGGTCGCCTGAAGTTGTGGGCAGGGGGCGATCGCATTACGGGTGTGGTGCATGTCGATGACTTGGCAACCGCGATGATTTTAGCGGCAGAGCGGGGTCAACTCGGGGCGCACTACATTATTTCAGCGGGTGATCTGAGCACACGCAAAATGTTTGAAATTATCGGTCAAGAAGCGGATATTCCTGCCCCTGCCGAAGCACCGAAAGCGTTAGTGCGGCTAGTTGGCAATCTCCTCGATCCCATCGGTCGGTTGTTCAAATGGCAACCCCCCCTCAGTCGCGAACGGGTTCACTATGTGTACGATCGCTGCGTCCGAGTCGATGCCACTAAAGCGCGTCAAGAACTCAATTGGCAACCTCGCTCGGTCGAAACCACCCTGCGCGAGATTGCCCATGAGGTGATGCAGTAAAGAGTTAAGCGGCGTATTTCTGGTCTAACATGCCGTCTTCGAGATAAACGACGCGATCGGCAACATCCATAATGCGGGAGTCATGGGTCACCATCAGCACCGTTCGTCCGCTTTCTTTAGCCAACTTACGCAACAGCTCGATCACGGCATGACCACTGCGAGAATCGAGGGCTGCGGTCGGTTCGTCAGCCATAATCAGCGGTGGATCTCCAGCTAAAGCCCGAGCGATCGCCACACGTTGTTGTTGTCCACCCGACAAATCTCTAGGCAGCAACGCCATTTTGTCTTGTAGACCGACCTGAGCTAATAGATCCTTGGCCTGGTTGCGTCGGCTCTGTCGTCCTCGAATCCCCTTTACTTTGAGCGCCAATTCCACGTTCTCTTGAGCCGTGAGTGCCGGAAAGAGGTTGAAGCCCTGAAAGATAAACCCAATATTTTCTAAGCGGAACTGAGCCAATTGAGCTCGTGACATTTTCGTAATCTCTTGCCCCAATAACCGCACACTGCCACGACTTGGTGTTAAGATGCCCGCTAGGATGGACAGCAATGTGGTTTTGCCCGAACCAGATGGCCCCATCAACAAATAAATATCGCCTTGCTGAATATCAAGATCAATATCTCTGAGCGCATAAAAACGTTCACTGCCAGACTGAAATACCATTTCTAACCCTTTGGCTACAATGGCTCCAGGTTTACAGTTGGTCGAGCCTAGTGCAGTAGGAGCAACCTGACTCTGAACTTGGGCATAATCGGCGAATCGAATTTGAGAAGCAGTCATCCGCTTAGGTGGTAGGTATGCATGGGTAATATCAAAAGGAGCGAGGCGCGAACGTGAGATTGGCTACTCAGATATAGATTCAGACTCATCAAGTTTGAATCCAGATTCCAGGCCACGGAGTCTTACTATCTAGTGTATCCAGGTTCTCCAATTCTCTGTAATTCTCACAGGGTAACCTTTAGCTTCGCATTTTGATTGTGGGTGCAACAAACTTGACGCTGTGTGAAATCGTCAGTGTTTATCGCAGGGTGACCTTAAGCTTTAAATACAATGGCAGGGTCAACGCGAGTGACCTTTTGAATTGCAAATAAAGCCGAGCTAACGCACATCACAACGGTGATCCCAAAAACACCGAAGGCAGTGACAGGTGTGATTAAGATTAGAATGCCCTGAGAAGCTGCTGTCCAAGTACTGACCCCCCAACATAAGAGCAAACTAGGGAGATAGCCCAAGACTGCCATCCAGAGTGCTTGCTCGACAATAACACCGTATATAACCCAATCTGACGCGCCCATTGCCTTAAGGGTTCCAAACTCTCGAATATGGTCTGAGACCGAAGAATAGAGAATTTGACCCACAATAATCACCCCAACAATCACCCCAACCGTCGCTCCCAGACCTAAGATAAAACCGATGCCAGTCCGCTTTTGCCAATAGTCGCGGGTTTGGCGAGCCATTTCTGATCGCGTCAAAGCCCGTGTCCCCGGTAAGGTAGCTTCGAGCCGCTGTTGCAGGGCGCTTATATCCTGGTCAGGTTGAGCCCGTACCAAAATATAGGTAATCGAGTCTGCTAAGTTTAATCGCCGAGGCGTGGGAGGTAAGGGCGTGATGGTCGCGTTGGCAGGATTTGGAGTTTCGTAGGTGTTGCTACAGGTCACCTCATCTGAGCCGACTTGAGATTGACAACGCAGGGTAGAGCTGATCTGTGAGTTGAGATAAGCGTTGGCGTTTTCTAGCGAGGTGAACACAAACGTGCTTGACACAATCGATTGGGTGCCCTGAGTAGAGCCGACCAACTGAGCTGGAAAAGAGCCAAGGGTACCGCGATCGCCCAACTGCTGCAGACCCAGAGAATCAAGGTTAGTAGCATCAGCCATCACTGAGTAAGGCGTTTGGAGCGCACTCATTTGCCCTTGAGTGATATTCCAAGGGCGGAATAGTTGTCCTCGTGGCTCAAACCCCACTACACGCACGGGTGTAATTTGCCCTTTGCCATTTCGCCATAGAGCCGATCTGAACACAAACCCCTCGGCCCGCCCTACCCCAGGCACCTTTTGAGCTTGGCTTAACTGCTCAATCGTGAGCGGCAGGGTCAGCTCCAGTTGCACCATATCTTTAGAAGTGACCCAAATGTCAGCCTCAGAATGATCGATTAGTAAAGTGGCGGAGTGGGTGAATCCCTTGAGGATTCCTGTCTGGATAGTGACCAAGCTAACAGCAAACATGATGCCAGCTTGAGCCACGAGAAATCGAGGAATGTCCTCAAAGAGGTTTTTGCGGGCGATAGAGGTCATGAACGGTAGTGGCATTGAAGAACCTTACTATCCAGCCTAGAAGATAGCCAGACCAAACTTGGCTCTTTGCCTACCCACTTACTCAACCGTCACAGATTTAGCGAGGTTTCTGGGTTGATCTACATCTAAGCCCCGACGCGCCGCAATGTGATAAGCCAAAAGTTGCAGTGGGATCACCGTCAAGATGGGTGAGAGTAGTTCTTCTACAACTGGCACAGGTAAAAAGTTATCGAAAATATCAGCCGACTCGCTAGCCTCTAGGGGTGTAACTCCAATTAAGCGAGCGTCCCGCGCTTTGGCTTCTTGAGCGTTAGACAGCACTTTTTCATACACCGAGCCAGGTACAGCGATCGCAACCACAGGAACTTTGGCATCAAGCAGGGCGATCGGGCCGTGTTTCATCTCACCAGCGGGATAACCTTCAGCGTGGATATAGCTGATTTCTTTGAGCTTGAGTGCGCCTTCTAGAGCGATCGGGAAGTTGATGCCTCGACCTAAGAAAATAAAATCTTGCGTTTCTGCAAAGTCGTGGGCGAGTTCCTCGATATAGCGCTCTTGGCTTTCGAGGATGAGTTCAATTTCAGCAGGTAATTGCCGTAGACCCAGAATAATTTCTTCTAGCCGTTGAGGAGACAGGCTTTTATGGTGATAAGCCAGGTCGATCGCGAGGGCGTAGAAGGCCATCAGTTGAGCGACAAAGGATTTGGTAGCGGCGACCCCAATTTCAATGCCAGCGTGG
>CBIHQL010000386.1:0-4783 GCA_966211855.1 uncultured bacterium | reverse complement strand
CAGCTGGGAGCCTCTGTCAACAGACTGGGTTAGAATTGGGCACCATCCTGAAGCAACCCCTGGTGGAGTTCTATTACAAGAATGACGCCCTTGGGGATCCTTTGCTGACACGCGATCGCCTGCTACTGATGGAACTGGCAACCCCTGAGCAGTTAGACCAGTTAACGCAGATGGCCTTGCAAATTGATGAGTTGCTCTCTGCTTTCTTCCAACAGTGTGGGATCACTCTGGTGGACTTTAAGCTGGAGTTTGGCCTAGACCGCAATCAGCAAATTCTATTGGCGGATGAAATCAGCCCTGACACCTGCCGTCTCTGGAACCAAGCCGAAACCGATCCCAATCGGCGGGTGATGGACAAAGACCGCTTCCGCAAAGACTTAGGGGATGTGGAAGCAGCCTATCGACAGGTGTTAGATCGGGTGCTGAATCAACCCGTGCAAGAGCAATAGACAGCGAATGCGGTAAAATTTGCCCATTTGCCTGGTTCAGTGAGAGTCCCTTCTCAACCCAATTGCTCTCCTCTCTTACTGCTCAGGTCAACCTGAAGCAGAGTCTGGTGTGTGGAAATGCCAAATCACGTGAACACAATGCGATTATCTCCGGTCTTAGTAGCAGTTCTTGCCGCTTCAGCAACTCTTAGTCTGACCACCCCTGCCAACAGCCAAACTCCTGATGCCGTTGCGTTGGGTCACAAAACTGCTGAGGGGGCTAACAATCAGGTCACTCAGGCCCAAAGCAGTGAGGATAGGGGAGCTACCTCAGAGACGTCCCAGATTGCTTCTTCAGTTGCGATCGCCCCGCTACAGCCTGCTGCGATCGCCGATAACTTTGTTGTTCCTACGGTCGGCTCTCCCGAAACGTTCCCGACTGAGTTTCGCGCTCAAGCGACACCAACCGTCCAACCCAGTGACGACGACTCTCCCAACGCTGACCAGGTTACCCCTTCAGGCACAGCGGCACCCCCTTCAGGCACCGTCACTCCTGAGCAAGAGACACCTAACGAGTTGCAGTTAGACGGTTCTTCAACCACACCCAGTATTGATTTCAACCTTCCACAGCAACCCTCAACGCCTAGCGACACGCCCGCTGAGACTCCAGCCGAAGGCGAAACTCAAGCCGCTCCAGAGCAAGCAGAACCCCGCGTTTTAGTGGCTGAGGTTGTGGTTCAAGGGGCAGAAGGTGAACTTCAAGATGCGGTTTATAACGCCATTCGCACTCGCCCTGGTCGCACTACGACGCGATCGCAATTGCAAGAAGACATCAATGCCATCTTTGCCACAGGTTTTTTTGCAAATGTTCGCGCCACCCCCGCAGATACACCGCTTGGGGTACGAGTCACCTTTGACGTGCAACCCAACCCAGTCCTCAATGGAGTTCGGGTAGAAGGTAATGAAGTCCTGCCACAAACCGTCGTTGATGACATCTTCAAAGACCAATATGGCAGCATTCTGAACCTACGTCGCTTTCAAGAAGGGATTAAAGAACTCAACAAGTGGTATCAAGACCAAGGCTACGTCTTAGCGCAAGTAATTGATGCCCCTCAAGTTGGCGAAGATGGCACTGTCACGCTGCAAGTTGCTGAAGGCGTGGTCGAAGATGTCCAAGTCAAATTCATCAACGAAGATGGTGAAGATACCAACGATGAAGGTGAACCCGTTCGTGGGCGCACTCGTGACTTCATCATCACGCGAGAATTTTCGATCAAGCCAGGAGATGTGTTTAATCGCACTCAAGCTGAGAGAGATTTGCAGCGTGTCTACGGTCTCGGAATTTTTGAAGATGTCCGCCTCTCACTCAACCCCGGGGAAGATCCCCGTAAAGTCGTGGTGGTGGCAAATGTAGTGGAGCGCCGTACCGGATCGGCGGGGGCTGCTCTAGGGATTAGCTCGGCTAGCGGTTTATTTGGGAGTGTCAGCTATCAACAACAAAACCTGGGTGGTAATAACCAAAAGTTCAACGCTGAAGTGCAAGTCGGTCAGCGTGAGTTGTTGTTTGATGTCAGTTTGACCGATCCCTGGATTGCAGGTGATCCCTACCGCACTTCCTACACCGTTAGCTTATTTAACCGACGATCGCTCTCGCTGATTTTTGATGGCGGTGAGCCCGAAGTAGAACTGCCCAACGGCGATCGCCCACGGATTGACCGCTTAGGGGGTGGCATTACCTTCACCCGTCCGCTCACTCGAGATGTCTTTGCTGATCCAGAGTGGACCGCTTCTTTGGGCTTGCAATACCAGCGGGTAACCGTGCGCGACTCTGACCGCGAAATTACTCCCTTTGACGAGCTTGGCAATCAACTCAGCTTTGACGATGATGGCAGTGACAACCTGGCAACGGTGCAACTTGGGCTAGTGCGCGATCGCCGCGACAGTCGCATCAAACCTACCCGTGGTTCTCTGTTCCGGGTGGGTACTGAGCAGTCGATTCCCATCGGCGGTATCTTCTTCAACCGTTTGCGCAGCAGCTACAGCTATTACATGCCCGTCGAGTTTACAAAATTCTCTAAGGGAACAGAAACGCTTGCCTTTAATGTCCAAGCTGGGACAGTAATTGGCGACCTACCGCCTTACGAAGCTTTTGCCCTGGGTGGTAGCAACTCAGTACGGGGTTATGATGAGGGCGAAGTTGGGGCTGGTCGTAGTTTTGTCCAAGCGACGGCAGAGTATCGCTTCCCGCTATTCTCCATCCTCGGTGGCGCTCTCTTTTTAGACTACGCAACCGATTTAGGATCGGGTGATAGTGTCCCTGGTAACCCGGCTGGAGTGCGCGGCAAGCCTGGTAGTGGTTTCGGTTATGGAGCGGGTGTGCGGATTCAGTCGCCCCTCGGCCCAATTCGGATTGACTACGGCTTTAATGATGAAGGAGACAGCCGCCTCCACTTTGGCATTGGTGAACGCTTCTAAGTTACCGCTGACAGCAGAGTTAAAATGTTGACCAATCCTAATGCTCAGTCTCCGACTCAGGCCGATATTACTTCCTCTTCTCAACAGACCCTCAGCAACGGATTTGAGCGGTCTGGGGTGGGGTTGCACACAGGCGATCGCGTCAATGTGCGAGTTTTACCAGCGCCTGTCAATCAGGGGCGAGTATTCGTGCGAGTCGATTTGCCGGATGCCCCTGAAATTCCGGCAGAGATCGGCGTGGTTCATCAAACTCTGCTGTCTACCGAGTTAAGCCGGGGTGATGCTCAAGTCAGAACCGTCGAGCATCTACTAGCTGCCTTATCTGGCATGGGAGTTGATAACGCTCGGATTGAAATTGACGGGCCAGAAGTGCCGCTGTTGGACGGGTCGGCGCAAGAATGGGCTACCGCGATCGCTGAAGCTGGAGTCATCACTCAAGCTGCACCTCGGAGTCAGTACGTTTTAACCGAACCGATTTGGATTCATCATGGGGATGCTTTTGTCGCAGCGTTGCCAGCCCCCGAACTGCGGTTTACCTATGGCATTGATTTTGACCTGCCCGCGATCGGCAATCAATGGCACAGCTGGTCACCGGCTCAAGAATCCTTTGTGAGTGCGATCGCTCCTGCCCGTACTTTCGGTCTTGCTCACCAAATTGACCAACTGCGGGCTCAAGGATTAATTAAAGGCGGAAACCTTGATAATGCTTTAGTTTGTGGCCCAGAAGGATGGCTTAATCCTCCCTTAAGATTTTCAAATGAGCCAGCGCGTCATAAACTTTTAGATTTAGTAGGGGATTTAAGTTTGTTGGGTCAACTTCCCCTGGCGCACGTTTTAGCTTACAAAGCAAGTCATCGTTTACACACCCAACTAGCTCAATTAATCGCCCAAAGGATGAAGATTGAGAGCTGAAGGTTGAATCGCCAAATTCTGCCTTTCATCTTTCACCTTTATCCTGATGTCTGATCGCTAGGCAGCAAGTTTCATCCTTCATTCTGGCAAAGTTTACTCATGTCCACATTGACTGATCTCAATACCACCAACGCTCCCAGCCATGTGGAAACACAGGCCAATGGAGATGGCAATTCTCCTGCTTCAGCCAAGGCTATTTTCACGGTTGAAGAAATTCACAAGCTCTTGCCCCACCGCTATCCGTTTTCACTTGTAGACCGCATTATTGATTATGTGCCGGGTGAGCGGGCTGTAGGCATTAAAAATGTGACCTTCAATGAACCGCATTTCCAAGGTCACTTCCCCGGTCGCCCGATTATGCCCGGTGTCTTAATTGTTGAGGCCATGGCTCAAGTCGGAGGTGTCGTTCTGACTCAAATGTCGTCAGATGTACAGGGCGGACTGTTCCTGTTTGCGGGGATTGATAAAGTGCGCTTCCGTCGCCCCGTCGTTCCGGGAGATCAGTTGGTGATGACGGTGGAACTGCTCTGCGTCAAACGGCGTCGTTTTGGAAAGATGCAGGGCCGAGCTGAAGTTAATGGTCAGCTGGCAGCAGAAGGCGAACTGATGTTTTCCTTGGTAGACTAATGCCCTGTAACCTTCAATCTTCGGGATGGTGCCTGGAGGCGCGCCCTTGACTACAACGACTCTCATTCATCCAACAGCAGTTATTCACCCCGACGCTGAACTGCACCCCACCGTCAAAGTGGGAGCTTATGCTGTAATTGGCGCTCAGGTCAAGGTTGGCCCAGAGACGGTCATTGGGCACCATGTTGTCTTAGATGGTCGAACCGAAATCGGGGCGCGCAATCACATTTATCCGGGGGCCGCGATCGGTCTAGAACCCCCAGAGCTTAAATCTGATGGCTCGATCAGCCTGGTGAAAATTGTCGACGACAACCAAATTCTGGAGTATGTCACCATTCACC
>CBIHQL010000385.1:0-4796 GCA_966211855.1 uncultured bacterium | reverse complement strand
GAGGACTGAAAATCCTCGTGTCACGAGTTCAAGTCTCGTTCCTGGCATTTAAAAAACATACGACTTGAATCCTAGTTTTTCTCTCAAACGAAAAACTAGGGTTTTTGTTTATATGTACGATAAGACTGCGACCAAGGCTGATTGTAACGTCTGTATATCCATATCTCCTTTTCAGGCGTTGAGGCTTACTAGGGTTACAGGTTGGAAAGACGACTGCCAATCCATCATTGACGATTTAAGAGAAACATCCTCATACGTTTTTAAGGATTGAGATATTGCTACACTGAATCTAAAGTGCCCAGAGGGTGACGATGCAAATTACGCTGAACCTACCTGATGACTTGATATCTCAGTTAAGCTCACTAGAAGACAAATTACCTCAGATCTTAGAGCTGGGACTACGAGAACTGAACGCAGGTGCTCAAGTTGGTTTTGCTGGGGCAGCAGAAGTTTTAGAGTTTCTGGCTACATTACCTACTCCAGAAGAAATTATTGCGTTGCGTCCTTCGGAGACTCTAAAAGCGCAAATCAACCATCTATTAGAAAAAAACTGTACACAAGAACTAACAGCAGAAGAAGAGCAGGCTTGGCAGCAGTACCAATACCTTGAGCATCTTTTGCGGATTGCTAAGACGCAGGCTCTGATCAAACTTAAACAACGGTAGTCGTGAGTAGCTACGTACCAGCCGCACTACGGAGCGGCAACTGCTAATTGAAGCGGGAATATTGCGCTTGCCGATTGAAAAAGATTAAGCACCATTTTTAACATCTTGCAGGTGATCGCTTTTTATTGAATCGCTGGCGAACTAACAACTCCGCCTGGTAGCAGTAGGCTGCAACGACAAACCAAACACCAAATAGCCTCTCTATAACCTGTTCCTCATCTAAGCCATTCCTTCTTTGGATTGTGGCAACGACTGAATCACCAACGGGAATAGCCTTAAGAAATGAAGCGAAGGTGATGGCACTTGCTAATATTGCCAGGGTAGTGACAATAAAGCCATAAAGTACCATCTTCCAATTGCGGAAATGCGACCATTGAGGTGGTTTGGCCCAGAGTAGACGGAGTAGGAGAGAGTACAAGCCTACAAAAACTAAGTAGAGGGCTAACGATGCGACTAAGGCTCCTACTGCCATCCAAAGGAAAAATGACATTCCCTCTGCTTGCTCGGCTGTACCAATAAGAAACAGGATGAAGAATCGCCAGACTTCGAGACTGAAAACTGCCACTCCTGCAAATGTTGGTATTGCCAAACCCCAGGCTCTAAACCACGAACTGGGATAGGGAAACCAGGCAGGCCACAAGGCTCGTAACTTGCTCATAAAAAAGCTCGGTTAACCGAGTCTCGACACTTGCAGTTTTAGATTGCCCAGAGAAATGCTATGAATTGCGATCGCTGTCTATCCTTTGGCTAATTGCTGCTTATTGAGAGCTGGGGATGTTCAAACAAATAGATGAGATAATTCAATTACTACTTCTGGAAAAGCAGCAGGAGCGATCGCATCTTTCACACCTAACACTTGTGAAAACTGATAGGTATCTCCCTTTGCATTCCGAAAGATTAATACCTGTTGTTGCTTAACATCAATCACCCAGTATTCAGGGATATTAGCTTTGGCGTAAATCTTAGCTTTGCGATCGCGATCGTAACTCAAGGTTGAATCGGCTACTTCAATTAATAAGTAAATATCTTCTGGAATGGGATGGCGATCGCGGTAGCGGTTGGAGTCAATACGCACGACTGCAATATCAGGTTCGGGTTCTGAGTTAGGAGCGATCGTAATAGGTAGCTGTTGACGCACCCAAGCTTTACCTGCAAACAACACCACAAAATCGTTACCAAAGCTTGAAGTGGTAGAAGCGTGAGGTGGTTCTTGGGGTACCATTTCAATGATTTGTCCGTCTAAAAGCTCGCGAGAGGTCAAGATGCCTGCTGCAATCATTCGATGATATTCATCGACACTCCATCGTCGCTGAGGTAGATCCTCTAAGGGGTGGCTTGATTGTGCTTGCGCCATATTATCGATCTCTCCAAAGGCGATCGCATCCAAAAGTATCAACCACTAACTGAAGTAGAAGTATTGGATCAAATGCTTAAAAAAGTTAGGCATCGAATACTTTTATTGTAAGCATCTCACTCAAGGCTTCAATCCACTCCAAGCAGTTGAACTTTTTCGCCTCTTACAGATCCTTGGGGCGACAGGTGAGATGTCTAGTTCGGCAACAGTAACCGAAGCGAATTTGTCTCCCTCTCAAGATAGATTGTGCTCTAGTTAGCCTTTGATTGGGGTAGGTGGCATTGCAGAATAGAATCACGGCGATCGCAGAGGTCGCTGGTTTTGCTGTCTGCGTCCATCTTTCAACTGCCCCCAATGCTCGATAGTTTGTTGCACGCTTATACACCGCTCCTGCTCTGGTCTGGGTTAGGGCTATTGCTCGTGCGGTTTCTCCCCGACTCATTTCCACGATTTTTGGGGCAGGCGTTGTATTGGGTAGGGGTGCCGCTCCAATTATTTGCCCTGGCAAGGCAAACCGAGTTATCGGCAGGTGCGGGAATGATGCCTCTGGTGGCGATCGGAGCGTTGCTGCTGAGCATTGCTTTGACGTTGCTAATCTGGTGGGCTGTGCAGTGGGTGCCTCAATCTACCCCAACGATCGCGACAGCAGGTAGGAGTAATTGGTTGCTGAGGTTGCCAGGGGCGAAGGCGTTGGGCTCAGGGCGGGCGACTTTAGGCAGTTTTATGCTCGCTGCCATGCTGGGCAATACTGGGTTTATTGGCTTGGCTCTCACCGAAATTCTGATCCCGGTTGAGTACCGTAACTGGGCGATTTTGTTTAGCGTCGCCAGTAATGTGGTGGGTAATTATGGGCTAGCGGTTTTCATTGCGAGTTACTTTGGGCATAGTGCCAGTAAAAATCATTGGTGGATACAGGCGCGAGATGTTTTGACCGTGCCGAGCTTGTGGGCGTTCTTTATTGGGTTTTATACTCGCTCAATTCCGCTGCCAGATGTTGTGGAATTGGCATTGGGGCCAGCCATTTGGGTGGTGATCGCTAGTGCTTTGTTGTTGGTGGGCTTGCGTTTAGGGACGATCAAGGGGTGGCGCAGTTTAGAACGAGCATTGTGGCCCATGTTGTTAAAGGTAGCGATCGTACCGGGGTTAATCGGTTTAGGCACAACGCTTTTGGGAGTCGTGGGAGATCCGCGTTTGGTGTTGGTGTTGATGTCTGGAACGCCGACAGGGTTATCGGTGCTGATTTTGGCAGAAGTCTACGATCTCGATCGCGAATTGCTCAGCAGTAGCATTGCTCTGACGTTTATTGGCATGTTGTTAGTGTTGCCAGTTTGGTTGACGATTTTTGGCTAAACATCTCCCTGCGATTGGGTGATACCAAACAGAGGTCTAGAGGCGCTAAACTTTGGAGCGATCGCTATAAATCGTTGTTGTGCTTATGACCGTTTGGATTGCGCAAGTCACACCAGTTTCTCGTAACCTGGTTGATTTAGGCTTTGTGATCGTGCCTCGAATTTTGGGGGCGATCGGGATTCTGATTTTTACGCGGGTGGCGATTGGTTTAGTAGCCAGGGTGATGCGACGTGCCCTCAACCGCACTGAACCAACCTTGCGAAAGTTTTTGATCCAAGTCGCTGAGATTGTCACGCTCGTAGCTGGGGTGATTGCGGCGCTCACTGCTCTAGCCATTCCGACAGCGACTTTGGTGACGGTTGTGGGTGCTGCCGGGTTAGCGGTTGGTTTGGCGCTCCAAAGCACGCTGTCACACTTTGCCTCTGGGATTATGTTGGTGACGTTTCGCCCTTTTGAAGTGGGAGATTTTATTGAAGGGGCTGGAGTCGGAGGTGTGGTCGATAGTATCGGCTTGTTTTCCACCACGCTGATCACCCGAGATAACGTGAGAATTTCGGTGCCCAACAGTAACTTGTTTAGTGGCACGCTGAGAAACACTAGCACCCTAGGCACTCGCCGTGTTGATCTAGAAATCGATATTGGCGATCGCCCCATTGAACCCACGATTTTGCAACTCTTAGCGCTGGTGCAACCGCATCCGTTGGTGTTAAACGAACCCAAGACAACGTGCCACGTTCAGTCTATTTCACCAACAACAACGGTGTTATATCTCCGGCCTTGGTGTGCTGCCGAAGCCTATGAGCAGGTGCGCTCTGAGATTCAACAACTAGTGAAAGAATCTCTGATTGCCGAAGCCGCAGCGAACGCACCTAACATCGACGCTTAAGTGAATTGTTAACTGCCACAGCCACCGCAAGAGCTAATTTCTCAAAAAGAAAGCGATCGCTTGCCCTGTAAGGAATTTAGCGATCGCTTTTAAGTTAAATTAGTAGCTCGACTTACAAGCAAGTTAAGCGCTCACTTGTTGCAACTCCTTTTCGGCTACTTTTGCCACTGCTGGTTCGGGTTTTTCGGTTGGTTGTGTGAGCAGCTTCTCGTAGAGTTTGCCTAGCTGAGTTGCAACGCCCTGCCAACTGAAGAAGTCTTCAACTCGCTGACGAGCGGCAACTCCTAACTGATTGCGCCAGGCTGCATCCGCCAGAATGCGATCGATGGCTGTAGCAAAGGCTGCGTCATCCTGTGGGGGAGCCAACAAGCCAGTTTCTTCGGGGATCACAGTGTACTGTAACCCACCGACATCGCTAGCAATTACCGGTGTCCCACTTGCCATAGCCTCAATTGCCACCAAACCAAAGGGCTCATAATGGCTAGGCACCACACAGACATCGGCGGCGGCTTATTACGCGGGTAATGTGTAACCCCCTAAG
>CBIHQL010000384.1:0-4804 GCA_966211855.1 uncultured bacterium | reverse complement strand
GTTTAACCCCTTTAATCCGGGTGGCATTGTAGCGCACCATATCGCTGCAGGGATTGTAGGCATTATCGCAGGTCTGTTCCACCTAACGGTTCGTCCTCCTGAGCGCTTGTACAGAGCGTTGCGGATGGGGAACATTGAAACAGTACTCTCCAGCAGTATTGCCGCTGTTTTCTTTGCTGCGTTTGTGGTGGCAGGTACCATGTGGTACGGTAACGCCGCTACTCCGATCGAACTCTTTGGCCCCACTCGTTATCAGTGGGATCAAGGTTACTTCCAACAAGAAATCAGCCGTCGGGTTGATGCCAGCCTTGCTGAAGGTAACTCTCTACAAGAAGCTTGGGGAGAAATTCCTGAGAAACTCGCTTTCTATGACTACGTCGGCAACAACCCTGCGAAGGGTGGTTTGTTCCGCACCGGCCCTATGAACAAGGGTGATGGTCTAGCTCAAACTTGGTTGGGTCACCCTGTATTCAAAGACAGCGAAGGCCGCGAACTCTTTGTTCGTCGTATTCCTAACTTCTTTGAAAACTTCCCAGTGGTTTTGGCTGATGCTGACGGCGTGGTTCGGGCTGATATCCCCTTCCGTCGTGCTGAATCTAAGTACAGCTTTGAGCAGACAGGTGTAACTGTCAGCTTCTACGGCGGTGAGCTAGATGGTCAGACCTTTACCGATCCGGCTAGCGTGAAGCGGTATGCTCGTGCAGCTCAGCTCGGCGAGCCCTTCCTCTTCGATCGCGAAACCCTCAACTCTGATGGGGTATTCCGGACTAGCCCTCGTGGTTGGTTTACTTTCGGTCACGCTGTATTTGCGTTGCTCTTCTTCTTTGGTCACATCTGGCATGGCTCTCGGACTCTGTTCCGCGACGTGTTTGCTGGGGTTGAGGCCGACCTCGAAGAACAGGTCGAATGGGGTCTGTTCCAGAAAGTGGGTGACAAATCCACTCGTCGGAAAGAAGCTGTCTAAAGCTTTTTGCTAAAGCTTCTGAAGAATGGTCTGGCGATCGCTCAAATTGGGTGATTCGTTGGGCCGTTCTTCATCGTTCACTTGATACACTGATAGTTAGCTGGATGATCAGGAAAATCTGACATGGAAAGCGTAGCTTACATCTTGATTTTTGCCTTAACCATTGGCGTTCTCTTCTTTGCGATCGCCTTCCGCGAACCACCTCGGATCGGTAAGTAGACCTTAGGTATCTCTAGGTCGCTCAAAGTATTTGTGCTGCTAGAAGTTCAAGAATTTAGCTGCGTAACCCGTATCTAAGCATCTGCTTCTTCAGTGCCATTTTTCAAAGATTTCTGCTAACCTGAGCCTTTACAAATCGTTTGTCAGAGATAAGTTCGCTTATACTTGGGCAAATTGATCAAAATGGCTCAGGTTTTCACCATCCTAGACTTTACAGATAAGCTCCTGCTAAAGGACTTTTCATATGCGGTGTCCATTCTGCCAGCACACAGATAATAGAGTTCTTGAGTCTCGCTCTGCGGAGGCGAGTCATAGTGTGCGGCGCAGACGGGAGTGTCTCAAGTGTGGTCGTCGCTTCACCACCTATGAGCGCATTGAATTTGTCCCGGTTACAATCATCAAACGCGACGGCGATCGCGAATCTTTCGATCGCTCTAAGTTGCTCCGGGGTATTGTCAGAGCTTGCGAAAAAACAGGCATCCCCTCCAGCCGTTTAGAAGCTTTGGTAGACGAGATCGAGGCCGAATTACAGCAGCGGGCAGTGCGAGAAGTGCCCAGTACCGAGATTGGCGAGTTGGTTTTACAGCGTTTGCAGTTTGTGAGTGAAGTCGCCTACATTCGCTTTGCCTCAGTTTATCGCCAGTTTCAAGGTATTCGAGACTTCATTGACACGCTCAATCACCTGCAAGGTTGCCTCCAACAGAAGGATGCGATCGCCCCAGACACCGTACCTACTGCAGAGCCGCTAGGAGCATCGACTAACCCGATTGAAATGGATCAGCCTTCTTCTTACGTCGCGCCGCTCTAAGCAAACTTTCAGCGAAACTGCCGCGATCGCTGCCAAATGTTGCAGAGCGCTATTTAATTCAACAAAAATGTAACATAGCTTTAAATCAATCCTTTCTCAGTCTGTTGAGAGAGGGACGGCTTAGGTTATGATAGTTCTTCTGAACCCATGAACCATCTAGAGCAGATCTCCTACAATAGGACTTGGGGGGGATACAGGTGTAGGCTGCACATTGTAAACGTGCGTGTACATCGTTAGGAGACAGAAAACTACATAGATTCAGATATTGGGAAACAAATTAGCATGGTCAATCAGGAAACAACGGCTACAAACATCGGCTTCACTCACGAAGATTTTGCTGCCCTACTCGACAAATACGATTATCATTTCAGCCCGGGCGACATTGTAGCCGGCACAGTATTCAGTCTAGAGCCGAGAGGCGCTCTGATTGACATTGGTGCTAAGACGGCTGCCTACATCCCCATTCAGGAAATGTCGATCAACCGTATTGACTCTCCCGAAGAGGTGTTGCAGTCTAACGAGACACGTGAATTTTTCATTCTGACCGATGAGAATGAAGATGGACAGTTAACCCTCTCGATCCGCCGCATTGAGTACATGCGCGCTTGGGAACGGGTACGCCAGTTGCAAGCAGAAGATGCAACCGTTCGCTCTAGCGTATTTGCTACCAACCGAGGTGGGGCACTGGTCAGAATTGAAGGATTGCGTGGCTTCATTCCTGGTTCTCACATCAGCACTCGCAAGCCAAAAGAAGAATTGGTGGGCGAAGAGCTGCCTTTGAAATTCTTGGAAGTTGACGAAGACCGGAATCGTCTCGTTCTCAGCCACCGTCGTGCTTTGGTTGAGCGTAAGATGAACCGCCTCGAAGTTGGCGAAGTTGTCATTGGTACTGTTCGTGGTATCAAGCCCTATGGTGCCTTCATCGATATCGGTGGTGTCAGCGGCCTGTTGCACATTTCCGAAATTTCTCATGACCACATCGACACCCCTCACAGTGTCTTCAATGTGAATGACGAAGTTAAAGTCATGATCATTGACTTGGATGCTGAGCGTGGTCGGATTTCGCTGTCCACCAAGCAATTGGAACCCGAACCCGGCGACATGGTGAAGAATCCTCAGATTGTTTACGAGAAAGCTGAAGAAATGGCAGCGAAGTATCGTGAGCAAATGCAAGCTCAACAGCAAGGTATTGCGATTCCTGATGCTGCTGAAGCTGAAGAAGTAGGAGCAGTCGAAGAGGAAGTGCCCTCTACGGTTGAACTGTAACGAGGTACTAAGCGCGATCGCTACATGAGCGTTTGACCTCAGTTTTCAGGTCATAAAAGTAAAAATCAAGCATGAAGAGGGAAGCTGTTCTCTCTTCATTTTTATTGCAAGAAAATCCGAGAGTTAACCGAGAGGTGCGGGGAGGAGCAGGTTAGTTTGGTCGTAATTCAATGTCAGCAAAAACGCTTTGAAGCGATCGCCGCAGTTATTTTTGATAAAGATGGCACCTTAGCCAATTCTGCCGAACTGCTGAGAACGATGGCTAAAGAGCGATCGCAGCAGATCGAACAACAAGTTCCGGGTGTGGGAGCGGCACTGCTGACAGCATTTGGTTTCACTCAAGGACGCCTAAATTCGGCTGGACTCATGGCTGTAGGTAGCCGTCGAGAAAACGAGATTGCGGCAGCTACTTATGTTGCGGCAACTGGAAAAGGTTGGATTGACTCTCTGGCGATCGCCCAAGCAGCCTTTGCAGCGGTTGATCAAATGCTGCCTCGCAAAGCCACTCTGACACCCTTATTTCCGGGTACCCATGAGCTATTAAAATCCTTGCAAGCCGCGAATCTCAAACTCGGAATTCTCTCCTCAGACACCACTGCCAATGTGAAAGATTTTGCGCAGTACTATCAACTAGAGCCTTATTTCGACTTGCTGATGGGGACTGAACAGGGGCCAACCAAACCTGACCCTAGATTGTTTCTCAAAGCTTGTGCAGCCTTAAATGTTTTGCCCCACGAAACTCTGATGGTAGGAGATTCTGGCGCAGACATTGTGATGGCAGTTAATGCCGGAGCCGCAGGTTGTATCGAAATTCAGCACGGTAGAGATGGGGCGATCGCCTTACCAGGAGCTGATATCATGATTACAAAATGGGCCGAAATGCAGGTGCTGAGCTAAATAGGGTGCGATGTAATACCAGCGATCGCTTCAAATGGATATTAGGATGAGAATCGATCGAGGGCAGTCTGCGAAGGTAAACTCAGATGATATAATTTCGGGACTCAACCCCTGAGCGATTGTCCGTTTAGCAAAAGAGAGGAGATCTCCTTGTCTCGTCGCTACCTTTTTACATCAGAATCAGTTACAGAAGGCCATCCTGATAAGATTTGCGATCAGATTTCAGATACCATTCTGGATGCGCTCCTAGCTCAGGATCCTTCCAGTCGTGTTGCTGCTGAAGTAGTAGTCAACACTGGTTTGGTACTCATCACAGGTGAAATTACCTCAACCGCTAAAGTTAACTACATTGACCTGACACGCCAAAAAATTGCTGAGATTGGCTATACAGGCTCAGAAAACGGTTTTGCTGCTCACAGCTGCTCTGTGCTGGTAGCGCTAGATGGACAGTCTCCTGATATTGCTCAGGGTGTAGATGCAGCTCAGGAGCGCCGTGAAGAATCGAGCGATGAAGATTTAGATACGATTGGGGCTGGCGACCAAGGCATTATGTTTGGGTTCGCCTGCAACGAAACGCCTGAATTGATGCCACTGCCGATTAGCTTGGCGCACCGCATCTCTCGCAGGCTATCGACCGTACGTAAGACAGG
>CBIHQL010000383.1:0-4805 GCA_966211855.1 uncultured bacterium | reverse complement strand
CGAAAATCCAGCTACACAGCCAAATCCAACCGATAGTCTTGAGGTAGTTTGGCAGTGATAAAGTTGCCCAGCGGAAAAACCAAGACTCTTTTAAGCCTTGGTATTCGTTAACGGGTTGTTGTTCGAGGGGGACGGGGCAGACAGAGACGGAGGTTTTCATACAAGAAACCAGCGATCGCCAAAAGCTTGCGGTTCCTTTTAATTTACCTAATCCGTTCGTTAGTTGGAAAAGCTAATTTTCTCTGCATGACCCCAAAACGCCTCTAAGTTATAAAATTCTCGCTCTTCCGGCATAAAGATGTGCACAATCACATCGCCGTAGTCTTGTAACACCCAAGACCCATCTCCTTGGCCTTCGGTGCGCAAAGGCAGACGCTGGTGCTGTTCTTGCACTTTGTCTTCAATGGCTCTGGCGATCGCTCGGACTTGCACACTCGAAAAGCCCGTGACCACCACAAAATAATCTGCCAAGTAAGAAACTTCGCTGACTTTTAGCACCGAAATATCAACCCCTTTGCGATCGTCTGCGGTTTGAGCAATGGTGATCGCCACTTGCTCACTAAGATTGGAGGCTGACGACTGCCGAGCTACAGATGGGGCAGAAGAGTAAGATTCAACTTTAAAAGAATCTGTCATCAAAATTTAAGTTCCTCTTGATTCGATGAACGACGAGACCTCTTTAAAAACCAGTTACGGGTTAAGACAGCTCTCGGATGAATAGGTTTATGACTGCTCAATAAATGGCGAAGAGAATAATCACAGGTTAAAAAAACAGCGCGATCGAGATTTTCGTGGCTGATTTGCCGCAAGGTTTTTAGCTCAGGTGTATCCCCCCGCCCTGGTTCTAGAGTGTCAGCTAAAAAGACCACACAACTGAGAGCACTCATGCCCGGTTTGCCCAAAGTATGATTGCGAATTGCCTCCAACACTTCTGGGTCGTCAACGCCAAAGTGATCTCTAGCAACCACAGCTCCTACCTCTGCGTGCAGCAAATGAGGCGTTGCAACTTCTACAGGATCTAAATCCCACCCTTCTCGATGAGCCACTTCTAAAAGTTGTTGAGGCTTAAAACACTTAGCCAAGTCATGCATAAAAGCGGCTTGGGCAGCACGCTCTACATCTAAGGAGTGCTGCTCAGACAGCGCGATCGCCATCTGCTCAACCCGCAAAATATGCTGGAGTCGAGGCTCAGGCACTTGGTGAGCCAGCCATTGCAAAACTTGAGTACGCAAAGCTGTTGCAGATAAATTTCTAGGATTTACCCTAACTGAGGATGGGTAAGAACCGCCAAGGTGGGAATGAGTAGTAATGTTAGATTGCAAAATTATGGGTAGGAAGATTGAACAATCTACCTACGATTTTAGCCTAACTTCCTAATCTACCTCCTCTTTGGGCAGGGTGAGAAATCCCTACTGAGTAGTCTAGTACCCCGCCCTGAGGCTTGCTTAAAACTTTTCGGAGGCTAGCTCTGGTAAAACTTGTGGTTTAGAGGTTGAACGTTTGGTAACGCTGGCAAACAAGGCTTCGTACTGATTTAAGGCATGCTCAAATGCATACCGTTCTTCAGCATACTGTCTCCCTTTCCGCCCTAGGAGCGCAGCTTTATCAGGGTTTGCTTGCAACTCTAAAATTGCATTGGCTAGCGCTTCTGGGTCTTCTGGATTCACCACTAGACCGCCGCCGCTCTGCTGTACAGCTTTAGCCGCAGTTCCTGTAGCTGGCACCGAAGCAATAATGGGGCGACCGCTGGCGAGTAAGACCTGAGTCTTAGAAGGCATGTTGAAAGAAATGACATTGCGCTTTTGCACAATCAAACCAATGTCAGCCGCTGCTAGCATTTCAGGCAATTTCTCGCGGGGCGCAAATGGCAGGAGTAGGACGTTGTCAGCTCCTTTGGCTTGGCAATAGTCACGTAACCCTTGAAGCGCTTTCTCTTCACCCACAATGACCACTGCAATCTCAGGAATGTGGCGTAGACGAGTTGCGGCTTCTACTAAGGTTTCTAGACCTTGAGTGAGAGCAATATTGCCAGAGTAAAGAACAACGAACTTATTGTCTAACTGATGCTGAGCGCGAAAGGCATTGCCTACTTTAGGTAGGGGCCGAATAAAGTTGATGTCTACCCAGTTAGGAATGCAAACAATTTTGTCATTAGAGACGCCTTTGCTGACCAGATTATCTGTAAAGCCGTCAGTAATAACGCTAATTTTCGTGGCAGTGCGATAGGCAAATTTTTCGAGGGCTTTGAAAACCCGAATCATCTTCTGGCTTTTTAGTAAGCCTACATGAACCGCCGCATCGGGGAGGATGTCTTGTAGATTCAACACGACTGGACAGTTACGCAGCCAACCTATTAGAGCAGCGGGGACAGAGACGGGCAAAGGTGGCACTGTGAGTAGTACCACATCAGGCCGCCAACCCCGTAGTGCTTGCAAAAAACTAGTCAGTACAAAGCTGCCATCCAGTAAAATGCGATCGATTAGCCCTGGTTTAGGTCTCACCCAAACATAACTGCGCTGGATTGTGACACCGTTACGCTCTTCTGTGACGTAAAACTTGCCTTGGTACTCGTCATAAATCCGGCGCTGGGGATAATTAGGCATTCCAGTGACGACGCGAACTTCATGACCTCGTTGCACCAATCCTTCTGCCAGTTCGGTCATCAAGGGGGCAATGCCAATCGGTTCTGGATGGTAGTTGTAGGAGTAGATCAGAATTCGCATAGTGTCTCGGTTATCTCCGGCTTGCTACCACGCTGCTGTCTGCATATCGTTGCAGTTCCTCTTGGGGTTGAAGTTTGGGGGTTTAACTTCGAGTGACCCACTCAATAGAAAAGTAACGAGAATTATGAAGTTGCGGAAAGCTAAGCCAGCTGACTTCAGAGAATCTTTGCCGGGACTTGCGTCTTGTGAAGATCTCATGAAAATTTTTGTTAGTTTGAGGAATGCAGCGTTCCGTATTCTGGCTCTTGCTGTTGTGTCCTGAAACTTTTTCTAATAGACCTGCATGACTGCTGCTTTACCTACAGCTCGACTGATTGAAGTGTTTTCCGCTATTCAGGGTGAAGGACTGAATGTTGGAACGCGGCAATTGTTTATTCGCTTTGCCTTCTGCGATTTACGCTGCCATTATTGCGATAGTGCCCACACTTGGAGCGCCCCGCCGACTTGCCAAATTGAGCGATCGCCAGGGCTACGGGACTTTGAAACGCATCCCAACCCCGTGACTTTAGAGACGTTGCTGTCTTGGGTCGATCGCCAAGATCAACCCGGTTTGCACGACAGCATGAGTTTGACTGGTGGAGAACCTTTGCTGCATGCTCCATTTCTCGCTGCATTTCTGCCAGCAGTAAAACAGCAGACGAGCTTGCCTATTTATCTCGAAACCGGAGGGCATCGACCAGATCAATTAGCGCTGGTGTTGCCCTACCTTGATTCAGTGGGAATGGATGTAAAGCTACCCAGTGTGAGTGGAGAAACCCTTTGGTCAGCTCATGCCGAATTTTTACAGCGATGTCATGAGGCTGCGGTTGAGGTCTTTGTCAAAGCAATTATTTCTCAAGAAACCACGTCAGCAGATTTAGACGACTTGGCAGAACTCGTTGCTCAAGTGAACCCGGCGATTCCGGTGTTTTTGCAACCTGTGACACCACTCACGGTGCCGCTCCAAACAGGGCAAGTACCCATGACCGCTCCAACGCCCGATCAAGTATTGGCTTGGCAAACAAAAATAAAGCGCACCCTCAAACAAGTGCGCGTGATTCCTCAAACCCATAAGTGGATTGGTCAGTTGTGAGCCTGGTAGATGCCCTGATCGCTCAAAAATGCAAACTTTAGAGCGCTTCGCTACGGGTGGCTTTAGCTTTGGCCTTGGCACGAGCGGCACTATTTTTCAACGCTGCTAGTCGGGCTTCATATTTAGCGCGTTGTCGCTTTTTGGGGGTTAGCTCAATCAAAGTTTTGAGGGCGCTACCTAAGCTCTTGTAAGCATTGGGTAAGGTGTAGCCAAACCGAGTTGCCAACGCGATCGCTTTCTCGTCAGCGTCGGTCGCCTCGCGAATGGTGCGCTCGTTATTGTTCTTTTGGTACAGGCGGTATCCGGCAACGCCACACAAGCTGAGAGCCAATAACAGTAGCAGCCCATCTTGAACCCAGAGTTCTCCAACAGCTCCCCCCAGGCCAATGGCTAATGCCGCCATTTCCCAACCGTCTTTAGGAATGGTGTCGTTTTGAATACGAGCAACTTCGTGCCAAAACAGGAGGTTGCGCTGATCGATCGCTAGTTGCTCCCAACGAATCAGATCAATTTGGATCTCCACTTGATCTTGACCGATCTCTTCGCTAGTGATCAAAGGCGGAGTAACGGTGGTGGCAGACTCAACCATTACCCAACTTTGTAATTCTGGAGGTAAGAGGGTTTTTAAGCGCCGGAGTTCGCTCATTTCGGCTCTAGTCGTAGCGGTTGCGTATGATGTCATAAATCCGGCCCTAAGCAACTCACAACAAGAAACATAGTGTCATTTTGACTGGCACCTGGAGCAATTCTATCAATGAATACCTGGATTTGTGAGTTTCGGTGTAAGCTCCTCTGGCTCACTGTCACAGAGTAGGGATAGTTTGATCCCCGGTTTGCCTCATGGCTTAGTCAGCCGGGAAAGTGCCCCGCTTCTTACGGGCTTCCATCGCTCGTTGCAACAACTCCAGCAGACCGGGTGCTTGTTCTTGAATGGTTAGCAGGAGGCGCTCACCCATGTCGGCATAAACCGGATCTAGACCTGTCTCCATCACTTCGAGCAAGCGCGGCAT
>CBIHQL010000382.1:0-4807 GCA_966211855.1 uncultured bacterium | reverse complement strand
CTCCGATTCGGATTTTGTTGCGTCTCACTCCCGGCATCGAATGCCACACCCATGAATACATTCGCACCGGGCACCTTGACAGCAAGTTTGGCTTTGATCCCAATCAACTTGATGAAGTGTTCGCTTTTGTCAGCCAAAAAACGGGGATCGCTTGTGCTGGCTTACATGCCCATATTGGTTCGCAAATTTTTGAACTGCAACCCCACCAAGATCTAGGCGGTGTGATGGTGCAGTGGCTAGAGAAGGCAGCGGGTTACGGGTTGAATATTCAAGAACTCAACATTGGTGGTGGTTTAGGGATTCGCTACACCGAGTCTGATGACCCACCGAGCATTGACGCTTGGGTAAAAGTTGTCAGTGAGGCGATCGCCACCGCTTGCCAAGCCCAAAATATTGCCCTGCCCAAACTTCTGTCTGAACCTGGGCGATCGCTGATTGGCTCTGCTTGTGTCACCGCTTACACCATGGGCAGCCAAAAAACCGTCCCCGACATTCGCACCTACGTCACCATCGACGGCGGCATGTCTGACAACCCCCGCCCGATTACTTATCAATCGGTTTACCGAGCGGTAGTCGCCAACCGGATGTCTGCCCCTGCTACCGAAACCGTTACTGTCGCTGGGAAACACTGTGAATCAGGCGATCTGCTGATCAAAGATGCCGTCCTTCCCCAAACAGAACCAGGCGATACCCTCGTCGTAATGAGCACAGGAGCCTACAATTACAGCATGGCTTCTAACTACAATCGGTTGCCTCGTCCGGCAGCAGTTGTCGTTAGAGCGGGTGAAGCCAACATTATTTTGCAGCGGGAAACTTATCAAGATTTGATCCGGCAAGATCGCCTACCCGAACGGCTATCTCCAACGAATGCTTAATCCCGCCGACCTGTCCCCGTGAGTTAAGATTTCTGGCTCAGTAGTGGCTCAGGAGACCCTGCAGTGATGTTGCAACAAACAACCGTGGGCAGTTTTTGATCAAATGCTCGGCTAGCAACTGGGAGGCTCGCTCACGTCTCCCAGTCTCTCTGTGTTGAGGCGCAAGCGTAATCCAGATTCTAATGGGACAATTGTGGAAGCAATGGCTGACAAACCCCGGCTGGACTCAGTCCTTACTGCTTCAGATCATTGACATTGGCCTAGTCCTCATCCTGACGTATATCGTGCTCATCATTATTGGCGAGCGCCGCACTCTCTGGATGGTACGCGGCCTAATTATTTTGATGCTGGCTGCAGCGGTAAGCACTAACTTAAAGCTTCGGCTCTTAAGTTTTGTCCTCAACAGCTTGGTGATCGGCTCGGCTGTGTCGATGGCGTTTATCTTGCAGTCAGAATTTCGGCGATTTCTAGAGCAGCTAGGACGTGGAGAAATTTGGCAACTGTTTCAGCCCGCCCGACGTGCTATTCCTAAGCCCGATAATGTCATTGATGAGATTGTCGATGCTGTCAAAGAACTGTCGCAGAACCGAATTGGGGCTTTATTAATTTTAGAAACCAGCGGCCCCATTGATGAACGAGACTTTTCTGTGCCGGGTGTGCGCATCAATGCTGAAGTTTCTAAAGAGCTGCTGCAAACGATTTTTCAACCAGCAACCTTACTACATGATGGAGCGGTGTTCATTCGGGCTTCGCGAGTGGTTGCAGCGGGCGTTATTTTGCCAATTTCCGATCGCACTGCTTCTCGCCAATTAGGCACGCGTCACCGAGCGGCAATGGGTATTACCGAGCGTGTCGAAAATTGTATTTGTATTGTTGTATCTGAAGAAACAGGGTCGATCTCTTTAGCAGAGCGAGGAGCACTGAATCGTCCCTTGACCAGCAGTAAACTGAAGGAACTATTAGAAGCTCGGTTCTCTCCCTCCGTAGACCGGGAAGCCGTAGCCTCCGATCTGCGTAACTTTGGTCGTCAAATTAGGTCTCAGGGATTGGCACTCGCTTCTCGCTTGCTTCGTCTGACCTCATCGGCCTCTCGAGAAAAAAAATGACTGCAAAGCCAACCACTTTACAAGAGCTACCTGCTGATTTAGCACGAGAACGTCTGCCCAAACATGTGGCAGTGATTATGGATGGCAACGGTCGCTGGGCCAAGCGTCAAGGTTTGCCCCGAATCATGGGTCACCGTCGTGGGGTAGATGCCCTTAAAGATCTGTTGCGCTGTTGCCGAGATTGGGGTGTTCAAGCGCTCACCGCCTACGCCTTCTCGACCGAAAACTGGGGTCGGCCTCTCGAAGAAGTAGATTTCTTGATGACGCTGTTTGAGCGGGTCTTGCGGCAGGAGTTACGCGAGATGATGCAGGAAGATGTACGCATTACCTTTGTAGGCAATTTACCTGCGCTACCGCCTTCGCTTCAGGCCGAAATTGAGCGATCGATGGCTGAAACTGAGCACAACAAGGGCATTCAGTTCACCGTTGCCACCAATTATGGAGGTCGGCAAGAAATTCTCCAAGCTTGTCGGGCGATCGCCGCTCAAGTGCAACAGGGGCAGCTACAACCGGACGAAATTGATGAAGCCGTTTTTGAGCGCCATCTCTATACAGCAGGCGTTTGCGACCCCGATCTCTTGATTCGCACGAGTGGCGAAATGCGGATTAGCAACTTTTTGCTGTGGCAACTGGCTTATTCAGAGCTGTATGTCACCGATACTCTCTGGCCTGACTTCGATCGCACCGAATTTCATCGGGCTTTGGCTGCTTACCAACAACGCCATCGTCGCTTTGGTAAACTTTAGCGGCTAAGGGCCAGCAAACACGGCATCTTCAATGTCTTGGCGGCTCAGTAAATATTTGAAAGAGCGCTGAATGTCTTGCCCTGGCCCCTCACCATCGACATAGCGCACCGTGAGCTGATCGACATCTAAGCAAAGTTCAGCTTGCCAAGCAGGTCGTTGCACGCGCCAGCAGTGGAGTTGGTCTTGATCTTGTTCACAACCTTGTTCAGTCAGCCAGGTTTCAATGTCTGGCAGGGAATGGTTGTAGAGCGGAGTGTCACCACTAGGAAGCGTCATAAACCTCAAAATTTACCGAAAACAGACGTCGCTGCTTCTGATCGTACCGGAATCTCAGGGACGGATGTTGGCGCAGATGCAGGTAAATTTTCCGATTCAACTGTGATCTGAGCCTCAGAGCTGGAGGGATGAGTTTGGGCTTGCAGCGGTTGAAAAGCCGAATCTCCTCTGGTTAAACCGATCGCGATCGCCAGCACCAGACAGGCAACGAATGTGACACCTAAGATAAACAGGGCAAAGATTTCTCCGGGTGACAGAGGCCGATCTGTAGGGTCAAGATAAGCAGAAGAAGAATATTTGGGTCGTGCAGTCGGTTGGTTGAGATCGGCGGGTGCCTGCATCACATGAATGAGGGAATAGCCAATCTTGCGATCGTAAGCGAGTCGCCGTTCAGGGTTGCTGACAGTGGCATACGCTTCATTCAATTGCTGAAACTTAGCAGTCGCGATCGCGGGTGGTAAATCGGTTGTATCGGGGTGATACAACTTACTCAACTCTCGATAAGCACGCCGAATCTGTTGTGGAGACGCTGAGGGATGCAACCCCAAGAGCGTATAGTGAGTGGTCGCCAGCTTTTTAGAGGTTGGGCTGGTCGATTCAGCTTGATTTGGTTTAGCCCCGTCTTGAGTCACGCGAGTCTCTACTCTGCCTAACGTTTGACAATTTTAATCGTTCTCGATATTTTTCTCGACTACAGGCTGGGAGTCTGTCAGGCCAGCGATCGCAGCGAGCAGCAACCAACCTAAAATGTTGAGGCGGATGTCAAATAACGTAACATCGAACAAGCTGAACAAGCTACAGGCGAGAAACGCGGTCAAATAGCCAAACAAAACCAAGCGATCGCGCTCCTGTTCAGGAGTTTGCCAAGCCTGCCATAAGCGGCAACCCCGCACCACAACCCAGCCCACCAAGCTATACAACAGCAACGTTGTAGGCACTCCGGTCTCAGCCAACAGCATCAACGGCAAACTGTGGGGATGCCCCATAAACACCTGCCACTGCGCTTGATAGAGGGGCGTAAAGTTGCGTAAGCCCCAGCCTGTCAGTGGTCGTTGTTGCGCTAAAGCCCCGGCAAATTGCCATTGCGTGACCCGTAAGGTAGCTAAGGGGCGGTTGGGATACAGCGCATCGGTTAAGCGTGCCCAAAAAAAACTAGGCACCAGTCGTCGCAACCAGGTTTGCCACGGAGGGGGGGCGTAGGCAGAACCTAGAATGCAGGCCACGATTGCTCCGACTGCCACAACTAGCCATCGCCACCCTAAGTACAGGGCGTAGGCAAGACTTGATAAAGCCGCCAAACCCCAAGCATTGCGAGAATCGGTGAATACAATCGCGATCGCATTCAATAGCACGATCGCGCTCAACAAACCCCAACGTTGCCAACTCCGAGGCTCTGGTGATTGTCGCTTAGGCCAAGCATCAATCCACACCCCTAGCACTAGCGGGAAGATCAGCGTTAAGTAGCTGGCAAAGACATTGGCATAAGCAAACACCGAAGCCATCCGGCCTGGAGGGTTGCCGCCCGCATCAATTACCAGATCGACGACAATCCACAAGATTTTGATGTGACCCGCCCAACCCCAAAACTCTTGCCCTAAACCCACGATCGCGACTGGCAGAGAACCCAAGGCTAACAACCATGCAAGCTGCCGCAGTTGAGCTGGGGTTTGGATCAGAGCCTGAAACGCTGTGAATGCAAAAAACAACGGCAAAAAATTGGCTAAACCCAAGAATGCTGCTGTGCGATCGCTGGCTAAAACCGCTGTAATCACCAGCAAGACACTTAAGATTGCTAGTCCACGAT
>CBIHQL010000381.1:0-4809 GCA_966211855.1 uncultured bacterium | reverse complement strand
CTCGAGACCCGCCAACGAGCGCAGAAGCGTCGATTTTCCGCAACCCGATGGCCCTAACAGCCCCAGCAGATCACCCTGAGCTAGTGTTAAGCTCACTTGTTTTACAGCCGCGATCGCGTGGTTAGCAAACTGTTTGGTAACTTGGTCGAGTTGCAGAATAGCAGCAGTCATGGTCAATTTCGGCAAAGTGAAAAACTCAATGGAGAAGCTTTATGAAGCGCGGCTATGCTCTTGGGACAACACAATCAATGTTGAGCCTGCGGACACCAGTAGCATCGCCAACGCTCCCGCCGCCGCTTCAGCAAACGCCACATTTTCGGTCGCTTGCCAAATTTGAATCGCTAAAGTTTTGAAGCCGATCGGAGCTAGTAGCAAGGTTGCAGGTAATTCCTTGATGGCGGTGAGAAATACCAGCACCATGCCACTCAGAATGCCCGGACGCACCAGCGGTAGAGTGATTTCTCGCAACGTTTGGCGCGCATTTCGTCCTAAGCTCCGGGCTGACTCTTCAAGTTGAGGGTTAACTTGCAATAACGAAGTTCGCACAGTGCCAACGGTTTGTGGCAAAAACAGCACTAGATAAGCAAATACCAACATCGGCAGGGTCTGGTAAATCCATGGTAGGTAGTTCGCTCCGAAGAAGACCAAAGCCAGCGCCACCACGATTCCCGGTAAACCAAAGCCGATGTAAGTACACCGCTCAATCACCGCCGTCAGTCGATTAGGAAAACGTACCGCCAAAATCGCTACGGGCAAAGCAAATATGATTGCTGCGATCGCTGCCCATCCTGCTGCCCACAGTGAATTCAAAGCAATTTGACTTAACTCCGCAACAGGAATCGTTTCAACTCCAACTGCCCAGCCACGCACCAGCCAAAAAATCGTCATGGCAAACGGCAATACTAAGCTGAGGCTCACCACTGAAGTGCAAAATGCCAGAGCCAACCATTTCCACCTGCCGAGTTTAGCTAACTGTGGCGGTCGTTTTACCGCTGCGGCTCGACTGTAATATTGCGCCCGCGATCGCACCCGGTATTCTAACCAGAGAATCAACAACACCAAGCCCACCAGTACCAAGGCCAGCGCCGAGGCCGAACTGCGATTAAAGCTCGATTTGTATTGCAGAAAAATCACGCGAGTAAAGGCATCAAAGCGCATCAGCGAAGGAGTGCCAAAATCGCGCAATGAGTAGAGTGCTACCAACAGCCCACCCGCCACAATTGAGGGGCGTAACTGCGGTAAAGTCACTTGCCAAAATGTCGTCCAAGGACTGCGCCCTAAACTACGAGCAACTTCTTCGAGTGCTGGATCTAAGCCTTGTAAGCCAGCTCGCACACTCAGCAGCAAGTAAGGGTAGGTAAACAGCGTTAGTGCCAATACCGTTCCAGGCCAGCCGTAAATCGAGGGCAACTCTTGCACCCCAAACCGCTCTAGCAACAATTGCAGACCACTGCCACGCGGCCCAAAGGTTGCTAGGAGTGTAAAACTGCCGACATAGCTAGGGATCGCCAACGGTAAGGTACTAGCAATCAGCCACCATTTGCGCCCCGGCAAGTCAGTTCGCAGGGTTAAAAAGGCAAGCGGGATGGCAATCAAGGCAGAGAGCACAGTCACCGCGATCGCCATCCCCGTGCTATTTGCCAAGACTGCTAGGGTGCGAGGGCGAAACAGTAATGCACCCAGTTGATCCCAACCGATGGTGACCGTACGTAGCCCTAAATAGAGCAAAGGCAAGCTAATCGCGATCGCCACGACTACCGCCAATCCGATCAGCAACAGGGGAGGACGCGCCACACTCTCAGATCGCCACGCCCACCCCTTGAACCAGCGGCGCAGACTTTGCGAAATCGCCATGTGCGCTACAGCACCCCAGTCGATTGCAACAACTGTAAAGTGCCATCCAAGTCATTCAAGTTGCTCAAGTCAACCTTAGAGTTAGGAACTTGATCCAAGCTCTTGAGGTTGGCACTTGCCACTGGCACACCCATCGCTAGCGGATATTCCATTGTTTTGGTCGCGAAGTAAGTTTGAGCTTCGTTATCTAGCAAGAATGCAACAAACTTCTCAGCTTGCTCCCGATGCTTGGCACTATCGAGAATTGTCACACCAGCCACATTCACCAGGGAACCAACATCATTGGTGTAATGGTGCGCTACTGGGGCATTTGGGTTTTCTTTCTTGAAGCGCTCTAAATAGTAGTGATTGACCAAGCCCAGAGCAATTTCCCCACGAGACAAAGCTTCGACAATCGGAACATTTTTAGGATAAACCTTTGGATCATTGGCTTTCATTGCTTCCAGCCACTGCTTCGCTTTTTCTTCGCCTTCACTCATCCGCAAAGCTGTCACAAACGCTTGGAACGAACCGTTGGTGGGTGCCCAACCAATTTTGCCTTTCCACTTGGGATCGGTGAGGTCAAAAATAGTTTGTGGTAACTCTTCCGGTTTAACCAAATCGGTGTTGTAGTCGATTGTCCGCATGCGGCCTGTCACACCCACCCATTGACCATCGGGCGACTTAAAGCGATCGCTGACCTTAGTTAAGACAGGCTCTGGCAAGGCACTGGTGCGGTTAGCCTTTTGCAAAGCACCCAAAGCACCCGCGTCTTGAGCAAAAAACACATCCGCAGGGCTATTCTTCTGCTCTTCTAAAATTGCGGCTGCTAGCTCTGCCGTATCGCCGTAGCGCACTTGCACTTTGATGCCCGTTTCAGCTTCAAACCGCTTGATGATTTCACTCACCAACTTTTCATCACGACCGGAGTAGACCACAAGTTGAGCATCAGAGGCAGCCGTTGTCGCCGCAGGGGTAGTAGTCGCCGCAGGGCTTTGGGCAACTGGAGTATTGGCATTATTTGAGCAAGCGATCGCCAAACTTCCTGACGCGATCGCCAACCCAGCAAGAGACAGCAGCTTTCGACGTTTCACAGACTTCTCCGAAAAATTAATTCACAAAAAGCTTCAATAGTGTTAGCAGCTAGAATCATTCACTCTTGGCAGCAAAATTTTCTAGCCCTTTGAGCTACGCGGCACAGCAGTAAGCGATCGCGAGTTCTTCCATCAATCTTAATGCAAGTAATTCTCAATTTAGCAAGTTATATATTTTCATTCTTTAGTGCAGCTAAATTTCATAAAACCACGATTTATCTTTTTTCAATGACCTAGGGTTAGAAAACTAGCTAAAACGATCAGCAACTATTGAGGGAAAGCTTCTACAATGGGTTGGATTTACGAACCATGACTGCTTTAGCAAGACTATGCCTCGTCGCGACGACCTCCGCAAGATTTTATTGATTGGCTCCGGCCCCATTGTGATTGGACAAGCCTGTGAGTTTGACTATTCGGGCACTCAGGCTTGTAAGGCACTTCGAGATGAAGGCTATGAAGTGGTGCTGGTCAACTCTAATCCAGCCACGATCATGACGGATCCAGACACCGCTGATCGCACTTATATTGAGCCTCTCACGCCTGAGCTGCTTGAGAAAATCATTGCTAAGGAGCGACCCGATGCCTTGCTACCCACGATGGGCGGTCAAACGGCGCTGAACTTAGCCGTGTCTCTCGCCAAAAACGGCACTTTAGATAAGTATGGCGTTGAGTTGATTGGCGCTAAGCTCCCCGCGATCGAGAAAGCCGAAGACCGCAAGCTATTTAAAGAAGCAATGGAGCGGATTGGGGTCAACGTCTGCCCCTCGGGTTTGGCTGAAACAATGACCGAAGCCAAAGCGATCGCCGCTCAAATTGGCACCTATCCATTGATCATCCGTCCCGCTTTCACCTTAGGCGGTTCGGGTGGTGGAATCGCCTACAACCAAGAAGAATTTGAAGAAATTTCTCAATCCGGTTTAGATGCCAGCCCGGTGTCGCAAATCTTGATTGAGCAGTCACTCCTCGGCTGGAAAGAGTATGAGCTAGAGGTGATGCGTGACCTCGCTGACAACGTTGTGATTATTTGCTCGATCGAGAATATCGATCCGATGGGTATTCACACGGGCGACTCGATCACCGTGGCTCCGGCACAAACCCTCACTGACAAAGAATATCAACGGTTGCGCGACGCTTCGATCAAAATTATTCGCGAAATCGGGGTCGAAACGGGCGGCTCGAATATTCAATTTGCGGTTCATCCCGAAACTGGCGATGTGATCGTGATTGAAATGAACCCGCGTGTGTCTCGTAGTTCGGCGCTGGCTTCTAAGGCAACTGGGTTTGCGATCGCTAAAATCGCTGCCAAGTTAGCGGTGGGCTACACGTTGGATGAAATTCCCAACGACATCACCCAAAAAACTCCTGCCAGCTTTGAGCCAACGATTGACTATGTCGTCACCAAGATTCCGCGCTTTGCCTTCGAGAAATTCCCCGGCTCTACCCCCACCTTGACCACCCAAATGAAGTCGGTCGGGGAAGCAATGGCGATCGGGCGCACCTTTCAAGAGTCGTTCCAAAAAGCGATGCGATCGCTCGAAACGGGACGGGCTGGTTGGGGTTGCGATCGCGACGAAAAGCTCCCTAGCCTCGAACACATCCGGGCTTCTTTACGCACACCCAATCCCGACCGGATCTTCACAGTTCGTCATGCTTTGCAGATGGGCATGAGCCCTGACGATATTTACGAACTCACGGGTATCGACCCCTGGTTTTTAGAGAAATTCCAAGAACTGCTAGAAACCGCCAAGTCTTTGAAGCGAAAATCCTTGACAGAGATCACCAAAGCAGAACTGTATGCCGTTAAGCAGCAGGGATTTAGCGATCGCCAAATTGCTTATGCTACCAACAGCACCGAAGATGAAGTTCGCACTTACCGCAAGAG
>CBIHQL010000380.1:0-4810 GCA_966211855.1 uncultured bacterium | reverse complement strand
AAACAGTGGCTCGATCGCGGCGTAGATGCCTTGCGGGTAGACACAGTCAAACACATGCCGATCTGGTTCTGGCAGGAGTTCAACGCGGATATCCTCAGCCATAAACCGGATGTCTTTATCTTTGGTGAATGGATCTTTAGCAGCCCATTTAACGATCGCTCCGTAGAGTTTGCCAATGAATCTGGCATGACCATGCTGGACTTTGGCCTTTGTCTCGCTATCCGTTCTGCATTAGCACAGGGTTCAGATCTAGGATTTCAGGAAATTCAAACTATTTTTGATTTAGATCATCGCTACAAAGGGGCCAATGAACTGATTACCTTCATTGATAATCATGACATGCCACGGTTCCAGAGCCTCAATGCTGATCCGGATGTGTTACGGGTCGCGATCGCGCTAATCATGACTTGTCGTGGTATTCCCTGCATCTACTACGGCACTGAGCAGTACCTCCATGATGATACAAATGGTGGTGATGATCCTTACAACCGCCCCATGATGCATCAGTGGGATACCGATACCCCCCTTTATCGAGACATCCGCTTGTTGTCGGGTTTGCGCCGCCTCAACCCAGCAGTATCAATGGGTGGACAATGGCAAAGATATCTAACTCCCAACGTTTACTGCTATATCCGTCGTTATCGCGATTCTATTTGCTTTGTAGCGATGAATCGTGGTGTTGCAACCACAGTACCAGAAGTATTAACTGATTTGCCCAATGGCGAACATACTTGCATTCTGACTCGGCGCAAGTTTGAAGTGGTTGATGGCAAACTGATCAATTTAGAACTAGAACCTCACGATGTCATCGTCCTGAGTCATGTGGGCGAGCGCGTGAAGGGCCAAACCATTGTACGGGCACAACTCAATGGGGTGCAAACTCAATTAGGTGAGCGAATTGCCGTGATTGGTGACTGTCCTGAACTTGGTAACTGGGATATTGCCAAAGCCTATCCTTTAGAATACATCAACACCAATACGTGGTTTGGTGAAATTCCATTTAATGAGAGCACTGGCAAGCTGATTAACTACAAATATGTGTTGCTGCGCGAAGGACAATCACCCCTGCGCGAAAATATTGTGTCTCGTCGTTGGGTGATTGCCAGTGAAGGCACTGTGAAGTGGCGAGATACTTGGTCTTCTGGACGCGAATCATAAACTTAAAACAAGTCGCAAAGCTAGTTTCCTTTGGAGCGCGTCACACTTTAGAGTTGTTGATGTAATAAATACATCTACCTGGTAAGGTAAGTGGGTTTTGCACCAAGTATGACGGTTTTACAGAGTCTCCCGGATTTCCTTGCCAAGGATTACGCTATTAGTGATGCTCTTCCCAACTACTGGTACGAAGGATATTGCCTCCAGACAGATGCTTGGTTGAGATTACCTCGTACCTCCCTAGCAGAAGCGATCGCTCAAGGTCTGATGCAACAGTTAGCAACAGATCCAGCCTACTCGCGTGAGGGCAAAATGTATGGGGTGCTATTGGTGGAACTGCCTTCTGGAGAACAGCGAGTTCTGAAAGCTTTCTCTGGGCTGCTGAATGGTCAAAGCCAGATTGAAGGATGGGCACCTCCGATTCCAGGACGCGATCAAGTGGCACTGGCAGAAGCTCGAATTGTGGCGGAGCTAAATACCTTAAAGCAGGAGATCATCACGCTCCAAGAATTACCAGAACGGAAACAGTACCAACAGTTATGTCAGGAGTGGGAGCAACGTTTTCAGGAGATCAGCGATCGCCACCGAGAGCGTAAACAACAACGACAGGAAAAACGCCAGATTCTTTCAGAAACGCTAGATGGGGTAGATCTAGCGATCGCTTTGCAACACCTGGATAATGCTAGTCGCCAAGATGGAATAGAGAGACGACGTTTGAAGCAGGAAAGAGATAGAGTATTGCGATCGCTGCAACAGATGATATTAGAAGCAGATATCAAAGTCAGAGAACTCAAACAACAGCGCAAAGCTCTATCTCATCAGCTACAAACTGAGATGCAGCAGGCTTATTATTTAACTAACTTCGCTGGGCAGTCTCTCTCTTTAGAACAATTGGTGTTGGGAAATGCTGCTCCGATGGGTACTGGCGACTGTTGTGCGCCTAAATTGTTGCATTATGCTGCCACTCATGATCTTAAACCTTTGGCGATGGCAGAGTTCTGGTGGGGGCCAACCTCGGCTGCTGGAGACAAAGTACAGGGAGAGTTCTATGGTGCTTGTGCAGAACGATGTCAGCCGTTAATGGGATTTCTCCTCTCAGGATTGACTATAAGCCCCCCCACCCCCCCAATACTGGGGGGAGCTAAACAGCAAATTCCACCCAATGTTGGGGAATCAAGTGCAAAGAGTTTAACTATCCTCTACGAAGATCAGTGGCTGATTGTGGTGGATAAACCTGCGGGGCCACTCTCTGTACCAGGACGTTATCGCGATCGCCAGGATAGTGTGCTCAGCCGCTTACGGTATCTCCTGCCTGACGGTGCAGCGCTTTTGCCTGTGCATCGGTTAGATCAGGAAACGTCTGGAATTTTAGTCTTGGCTCGCGATCGTGAAACACACCGCCAAATAAGCCAACAGTTTCAGGTGCGACAAGTGCAGAAGGTTTATGAGGCGATCTTGGCAGGCGTGGTCACTCAAGAGCAAGGAGTGATTGAACTGCCTTTGTGGGGAGATCCCAGCGATCGCCCTTTGCAAAAAGTAGATTGGCAGCGAGGCAAACCGAGCATTACCCGCTTTCGAGTTATGGCGAGAGAGGGAGATTATACCCGTCTGGAATTCTTTCCGGTGACAGGACGGACTCATCAATTGAGGGTACATGCGGCTAATCCACAAGGGTTAGGGATACCGATATTGGGCGATCGCTTGTATGGATGTAACGCAGAGGTGAGCCGATTACATTTGCACGCCAGGAAGCTGCGTTTTCAACATCCGCGATTGGGTAAAACGCTACATCTAAAATCTGAAACTCCTTTTTAACCTAACCCCTAGCCTCTTCCCTACTATGGAAGAGGAGGTAGATTCCTTAGCCCCTCGCCTTCTAGGAGAGGGGTTTGGGGAGAGGTATGCCAGAATTGATTGATAAAAAATAGCTGATCTTGCTATGCCCCTACGTATGTCGTTGTTCACAGAGGCGTTGATGGGCTGCTGTGAAATCGTCGGCTGTAATTTGGATGCTGCTGGGATCGGTGAGACCTTGCTTGCGATAGCGACGGATGGCTTCTAAAGCGGCTTGGTTGCTCAGCAAAGTTAAATCAGCGCCGTTCCAGCCTTCGGTTTGGGCTGCCCAATGGGATAAATCTACCTCAGCTAGCGGACGATCGCTGTTGTGAACTTCCAAAATGGCTAAACGGCTGGCTTGATCGGGTAAATCTACTTTCAGTTGCAAGTCCAAGCGGCCCGATCGCAATAGGGCAGGATCGAGGGCTTCTGGGCGATTGGTAGCTCCAATCAACAGAACGTTGGGGCATTCGTGCAGGCCGTCTAGTTCTGTGAGTAATTGACCGACGACGCGATCGCTAACTCCGGAATCGCTGGAGAAACTGCCTCTGGCTGGCGCTAGGGTGTCGATTTCATCAATAAATACGATGCAAGGAGCAGCTTGGCGAGCTTTGGTAAATAATTCCCGCACTGCTTGCTCAGAGGCACCCACCCATTTACTCAGCAGTTCCGGGCCATTGACCGCAATAAAGTTGGCGCGAGCTTGAGAAGCAACAGCTTTGGCGAGCATCGTTTTGCCTGTCCCTGGAGGCCCCCACAGCAGGATACCCCGTGGGGCTTTGGCTTTGGTGCGTTGGTAGAGTTCGGGGTAGAGCAGCGCTCCCTCAACCGATTCCTGGAGAGTTTGCTTGAGGCTGTCTAGCCCGCCGATCGCATCCCAGGAGACATTGGGCGATTCTACCTCTACCGATCGCAACACTGCTGGCTTGATCTCCTTAATGGCTTGGAGAAAATCAGCTTGGGAGACGGTCAAGTTAGCCGAAATTGGGCCATCTAAAGCAGGAACATGCCGTCGCAGAGCCGTATAGGCCGCTTTTTGACACAGGGCTTTCAGGTCTGCGCCTACCATTCCCACAGAAAGATCCGCGATCGCCTCTAGATCCACAGAACGTTCCAGAGGCATGGTCTGCGTCAAGATCCGGAGAATCTCTAACCGTCCGACTCGGTTGGGGACACGAAACTGTACTTCTCGGTCAAAACGTCCGGGGCGGCGCAGGGCAGGATCAAGATGATCGGGGCGATTGGTGGTAGCTAGAACAATCACGCCTTTGCTCTTGGCAAAACCATCCATCAAGCTCAGTAGTTGGGCGACAACCCGCTTTTCCACCTCTCCTTCTACCTTGGCGCGATCGGGTGCGAGACTGTCAATCTCGTCGATAAAGACGATGCAGGGAGCTGACCGAGAGGCTTTCGTGAAAATGCTGCGGAGTCGTGCCTCAGCTTCTCCGTAGTACTTGCCCATCACCTCTGGCCCCACAATGGCGATATAGTTGACTCCGAGTTCCTGAGCCAAGGCGCGAGCGGTGAGAGTCTTACCTGTACCCGGAGGGCCTGCCAGTAGCACTCCTCTCGGTGCTTCCAGACCTAAGGAAGTTAATAAATCAGGACGTTTTAGCGGTAATTCAACTAATTCTCGTAAGTCTCTAATTACCTCAGACAGCCCGCCTACACCTGCCAAGGAGACAGCCGCAACACTATCGGCGGGAGGCGGCGTGATAATTACCTCATCTGTGGTCGTGGATGGACGTGGGGGAGTCGGTCTAGCCTGAGTTCGGTTGCTATTGGTGGATGTGGAACTGGATCGCTCTGCCGTGGTTGC